>JAYVJS010000338.1:0-2461 GCA_043769075.1 Gemmatimonadota bacterium
CGGGGCTGACCCGGCGCGAGGCGGCGGCGCGAATCGGCCCGATCGTCGACTTCGCCGAGCTGGCCGAGGTCATTGACGCGCCGGTTCGGACCTTCAGCACCGGGATGATGATGCGGTTGGCGTTTGCGGTGGCCGTCCACACCGAACCGGACCTGTTGTTGGTGGACGAGTTTCTTTCGGTCGGCGATTTGGCCTTTCAGGCCAAGTGCCTCGCGAGGATCCGAGCCTTGCGAGAGCGGGGGTGCGCCGTCGTGCTGGTGTCGCACAGCATGGATCAAGTTCGGCAGATGTGCGAGACCGTGTTGTGGCTCCGGGCCGGGGTAGTGGCTGCCTGCGACGATGCCGAGGTCGTGGCCGGGGCCTTTGAGGCGGAGATGCGGGCGGAAACTCTGAGGAGAACCCCCGCCGTGCCTCCGGCTGATCTTGGTGGTGGGGCATTCCTCACCGCCAATCACAACCGATTCGGGTCGTTCGAGGCTGAGATCACCGGGGTTACGCTCCAGCCGGCCGAGTCGATCACGTCCGGCGGGCCGTTGGCGGTCGAGATTCGGTGGCGGGCGCCGAAGCTGGTGTCGAGCCCGATCTTCTCGGTTACGATTCGGCGAGACGACGGCACGATCTGCCTCGACACCAGTTCGCAATTGGCCGGTGCCGGGATTTCTGATCTCGTCGGTGAGGGGTCGGTCCGGATCGAGTTCGATCGCTTGGAGATCGGGGCGGGAGAGTACTACGTCGACGTTGGGCTTTTCGAGGCGAAATGGGAATACGCGTACGATTATCACTGGCATGTCTACTGGCTGCGGGTCGACGGCCGGACCTCGCTCAAGGGAGTGATTGCTCTGCCCGGGCGCTGGTCGGTCGGACAGGGGGTCGAGCCCGATCCGGGCCCGAGGCGGAGATAGGATCCCGGTGAGTTGGGGCGCCCCGATCAAGCTGTTCGACCTCGAGTTGGGCCGTCCGCTCGAACCGCTCGCGGTCGAGCCGACCTATCAGTGGGCCCAGTGCTTGGTGCGCCTCCATGGCCGGCCGATCGGAGTCGTGGCGTTACCACGAGTGGGTTCCGGATGCACGGTGGCCGCGTTGGAGGCGGTGATCGTCGCTCAATTGGGTCAGGCGATTCGGGTCCGCCTGGTCGAACAGGGCCTTGATCTTCCCGCCACCGAGCAGGGGCTTCGGCTCGACCAACTGGCTGCCAGTGGGCCGGTCGAGGCCGCGAGGCCGTTTCCGTTTGTGACCGTCGCGGTCTGCACCCGGGAGCGACCGGATGATCTCGCCGCCTGCCTCGAAGCCATCGCCCGGCTCGACTATCCCAATTACGAAGTGGTGGTCATCGACAACGCCCCTCGGAGCGACCGGGTCGAGCAGTTGGTCAAGACCAGGTACCCTCGGGTCCGGTACTTCGCCGAGCCGCGCCCCGGGCTCGATTGGGCTCGGAACCGAGCCATTCTGGAAGCGGGTGGCGAGATCATCGCCTTCACCGACGACGACGTGATCGTCGACCCCCGGTGGCTGACGGCGATCACCCGAGAGTTCGTCGAAAACCCGGCGGTGATGGCGGTGACCGGGCTGGTGGTCCCCGCTGAGTTGGAAACCGATTCCCAGGTCCAGTTTGAGTGGTACAATGGGTTTGGCAAGGGATATCGGCGCCGGTGGTTCGAGCGGGGCCGGGACCAGGTGGGACGATCGTTTCTGATGCATGGAGCCGGCCAATTCGGAACCGGCGCCAACATGGCATTCCGGCGATCGGTCTTCGACCAGGTTGGTTTCTTCGATCCGGCTCTCGATGTCGGCACCCCGACCAACGGCGGGGGCGACCTCGACATGTACTTCCGAGTCCTCAAGGCCGGCCATGCCCTCTTCTATGAGCCGGATGCCGTGGTCCGCCATCGGCACCGGTCCGACCCGAAGAGCCTTCGCTACCAAATCGAAGGGTGGGGCAGCGGTTTCTTCGCCTTTGCCATTCGGGCGGCGGAAGCTTTTCCGGACGAGCGGGCGGGGTTTCGGGAAGTGACCCGGTGGTGGCTCCGATACTGGTTCCTCAAGCGTCTGGTCAAGTCGATTCGCCGGTCGGACCGGTGGCAGGCCAAGCTTGTTTGGGCCGAGGCCCGCGCCGCGTGGGGGGCTCGTTCCTCTTACCGCGCCGCCCAGCGGCAGGCTCTAGCCTCCACCCGCGAGTTCGGACCCCAGGTCCCCGAGGCCCGGCTAGCGCCCAAGCTGGTGAATCCCTATGTCAGCGGCGAGGCTCGCGAGCCCGCTGGGGTCCGCCAGGTCGAACTGTCGATCCCGTTGGCTCCGATCACGAACCTGGACCAGTTCGACAGTGTCATGGTGTTTGTTTCGGTTCGGGGCCGGGTGATCGGCAAGGTTGAGATCAGCAATTACCACCGAGACATCGGGGTGACGACACTCCGCCAGGAGATCGCGGCGTCCTGTTGGTACGAGCTGTTGGAAGAGATCCAGG
>JAYVJS010000339.1:0-6376 GCA_043769075.1 Gemmatimonadota bacterium
CACCACGATCTCTGGGACTACGACAACGCCTCGCCACCCCTGTTGACGACGGTCAAGGATCGCGGGGTCGATCAGCCGGCGGTGCTCCAGGCCACCAAGACGGGGATGCTGTTCGTGCTCGATCGGGAGACCGGCCGGCCGATCTTCCCGATCGAGGAGCGGTCGGTTCCCGCCAGCGACATTCCCGGCGAGCAGGCCTGGCCAACCCAGCCGTTCACCAGCCTAACGCCGCCGCTGAGTCCGCATCGCTGGTCGGTCGATCAGGTCTGGGGTCCGACGGAGGCGGATCGGGCGGCCTGTCGGGCCGCGATCGCGGGACTCCGGAACGAGGGGATCTTCACCCCGCCCAGTACCCAGGGGACCCTGGTGATGCCGTCCAATATCGGCGGGGCTCATTGGGGTGGGGCGGCGGTCGACCCGATCCGGCGGATCGCGGTGCTGCCGGTTAACCGGGTGGCGGCCATGGTCCAGTTGATCCCCCGCGAGGGATTCGATCCGGCCCAAGCGCGCAGCCAGGACCGCGCGTTAGGCCACGACTACGAGTACAACGGGATGCGGGGAACCCCCTACCTGATGCGTCGGCGGCTCCTGATCGGGCCGTCGAAACTCCCCTGTACCCCGCCGCCCTTCGGCACGCTGGTGGCTGTCGATTTGAGCACCGGGCGGATCCGATGGGAGTCTCCGCTCGGCCGTTTGAGTCCCGACCATCCCGAGTGGGGTTCCATTAACCTCGGCGGCCCGATCGTGACGGCCGGGGGGCTGGTGTTCATCGCGGCCACCCTGGATCGGACGCTCCACGCCTTCGATATCGAGACTGGTCGAGAGCTGTGGCGCGGTGCGTTGCCGGCGAGCGGTCGGGCGACCCCGATGACCTACCAGCTCGGGTCGGGGGCGCAGTTTGTCGTGGTGGCCGCGGGGGGCGGCGGCGAGTTCGGCGAGGGCGATGCGGTGGTCGCCTTTCGGCTCCCCTAATCCGAGCGGAGGTGGTGCCGCCGTGAAGGGTTCGATTGGTTCTCCGGGTTTTTGTCGATCTCTTAGGGCGACAGTGTTGCTGGGTGTAAAATACAAGTGGGCTGCAAGCCGTGTATCGGCCCGCATCATACTCGCGGTTTGGGAGGAGACCACCCCATGGCTCACCGTCGACTCGCCTTCTTGGCTGCACTCCTCGTGACGGCCACACCCGCCGCCGCTCAGCGGGCCACCCCTGCGATCATCGTGGCGCGTGCGCCGGCATTGCCGGCCGGGGCGTTGGTCGCGGCCTTTGCCACGCGAGACCTCGCGAAGGTGATCGCGCTTCATGCCGCTGACGCACGGGTGCTGACCCCGAATGGTCAGCTGGTCGGGCCGACGGCCGGGCTTAATCGATTCTACGCCACCTTCCTCCGGGGCGGCGGCACCCTCACACCCGGCCAGGTAACCTTCCGGGCGGGAGTGGCCGTGCTTGAGGGGCACTTTGAGCTGGCTGGGCGAGCTCCCGGCGAGCCGGAGGCGCGCGGCACCTTCGTTATGCTCTGGACTCCGGACCCCTCGACCGAGCAGTGGCGCGTCACGAACGCCGCCTGGACCCTGCGCAAGTAGGTGCCACGTTGCAGCCCCGCTCGCCGATTGCGGGGCAACGACGGGTTGCAGCGGGCGGCCGCCACGAGCTCCGTTTGACCTGTCGCCGCCGCAGCCGGATGTTCCCTCGGCCTATGGGCTTGCCCTGGCCAGGCGCCGGCGGGCATCCGGGTGGACCAGACATCGTTGCCGCCTACGGGTACCATCTCGGTCCCGCTTGGAGCGTGGACGACTAGACAAGCGGATTGCCGAAGCTCGCTGCGCTTGTTGGCTTGGTCCTATTGACTACGTCTATGGACCGCCGGCCGAGACGTCCAGTCTTTGCCCTTCTTTCGAGCCTGCTACTTTCCAGTCCTCGTGCTTTCGGGCCATTGGATGCGGAAAGGTGAGATACTCCACGGACTTCTTTCGAGAAAAAAGCACATGACCGCAAGGCCTAAGAGTAAGGCGAGCTTCAAAGTCGACGCGTACTTCGACAAGGCCGGCAAATGGCAGCAAGAGGTGAAGCTCCTAAGAACCATTGCTCTGGAAAGCGGACTGGTCGAAGTCCTGAAATGGGGTTCGCCTTGCTACACGCTGAACCGGAGCAATGTTGTTCTGATTCACACGTTCAAGGAGTATTGCGCATATTTGTTCTTCAAAGGTGCCTTGCTCAAGGATCCGGAGGGCATCCTGATCCAGCAAACAGAAAATGTTCAAGCGGCGCGTCAGATCCGATTCACGGACGCGAAGTCAATCGGGACGCTCCGACCAGTTCTCAAAGCCTATGTCTCACGAGCCATTGAGGTCGAGGAGTCCGGCGCAAAGGTCGCCATGAAACCTGTCTCTCAATATCCGGTTCCAGACGAGTTTCAGCGGCGATTGGACGATCTCCCTTCGTTGAAAGCCGGTTTCGGGAGACTGACGCCTGGAAGGCGAAAGGCATACTTGTTCCATTTTTCGGGCGCGAAGAAAAGCGAGACGCGAGCAGCTCGGGTTGAAAAGTGCCTCCCACGGATACTCGATGGAATTGGACTGGAAGACTGATCGAGTCCCCGATGAGGAACGGATCGGGCGGCGGGGGCAGGGTTGCCTGGGATGGCAACGGGCCCGCCGGAAGGCTAACCCTTGACTGGGGCAGGGTTTGGCCGAACTTGTCTAGGGGCTTCGTTCGCGAACTAGACTGCGAACGACCGCAATGCAACTGACATCCAAGTGAGGCGCCTCCGTTCAAGGACAGGTGCATGAGCAACTCCACGGCGGTGACACCGAGGATCACGGACCGGGTGAAGCGAATCCTGACGATGGCCGCGGAGACCGCGCGCAGCCGGCACGAACAAGCGGCGCGGGCCGAGGACATGCTTCTGGCTATGCTGACTGAGGGCGGTGGGTTGGCGTGTGCTGTGCTCCACCGGCTTGGAGCCAATCCTGTGAGCCTCGCCGAAGGCCTGCGCGGCGCCCTTCGTCTCCATGGCGAGCCGCACGTCCCGATCTCGGAGCTCATAGTAGCGGCCGGCAGAGAGGCTAAAGTCCTAGGCCATAGCTACGTCGGGACGGAGCATCTTCTGATTGGAATAGCCCGCGCCGACTCCACAGTGCCAGGACGGCTGCTAGCCGGTCATGGAGTCACCGCTGAAACGGCGGCAGCGACCACGGCCGAGTTGCTGGGTCGGGAGCTCGGGAGGTAGCGATGGGCGAGTGGCAGGATCCGCCCCGAGTGGCCCGCCTCTGTTTCGGCCGCCCCACGCGGGCCCCTCTGCGGGATGCCTAGCCTAGAGATGAAGCCTGGCGCGCAGCCGACCCCCCGTGGGGAACGCTTCATAGATTTCGTACCGACACCCTCAACCGCGCCGATCGGGTCTCGAAACATAGGTACGGTGGCGGTGTAGATTTCGGAGGGACTATCACCAGGGAGGGCTGACATGGATGAGTGGCTCGCTCGTTTTCTCATGGTAGTTGAAGCGGTTGGCTTGGTATGCCTGACGGGACTCACCGCATACTGGATGAAGCTTCGCCATGATCGCAAAATGCTTGGAAGCGGTACGGACGTCGCGCAGCTCCGCGACGAGCTAGATGAGCTGCGCGCGACGACGCAGGCCGAGCTTCAAGGCCTCCACGAACGAATCGATTTCGCTGATCGCCTCCTCACCCAGAACCGGACCGCGCTTCCGGAGTCCGAAACACCGACCCCGGTTTGAGTGAGCCCGGAGGCACCACGAGCTGCCGTTGACACCGCGGCATACGCGGCGCCTCCAGCAATGGCTGCGCGCTACCGGCGGACTCGCGCTAGGCCTCGCTGGGTTCGAGACCGGGCACGGACAACCGCCGGCTTCCCGGCGGCTGGCCGAGCAGGCGAATGCCGTGATCCAGGACCTGGTCGGCCGCCAACTGTTCCAGGGAGCCGTCGTCATCGGCCGGGGGGGCGTGGTGCAGTACCCAGCGGGATTCGGATTTGCGGACCGGGAGCGGCAGGTGCCGTTCACCCCCGAGACCCCGACCGACGCCGCTTCGATGGCCAAGACGTTTACCGCCGCCGCGCTGCTCCTCCTGGCCGCCGAAGGGCGAGTTGACCTCGACGCACCGGTCCAGGACATCCTCCCGTCTTTTCCGCACGCCGCCACCCGCGTCCTGATCGCCGTGGCCGAGGGACGCCGGCCGGAGCGGTTGGCGCCGCCCCCCGCGGCCGCGGCGGCCCCTGATCCGTCGGGGACGTATCAGGTTCCGGTGATCGGGAAGGTCGTGGTCCGGCGCGACGGCGGCCGGCTTCTGGTCCGGGTCAGGGCGGTGGAGTATGAGGCGTTCCCTTTGGGCAGCGACGTGCACTTCGTGCCGGGCCTGGACGCCTCGCTTCGGTTTACTCTCGCGCCCAAGGGCGGCGTGGTGCTTTGGTGGGATTCCGTCTTTGACGTCGCGAGTGCGCGACGTTCGCGCGGCAGCTAGGAGCGACACCATGTGGACTCTCGCCAATTCCGCGGCCAAGCTATGAGCCTCGGAATCGAACGCCTCACCGCCGCCCTCGCCGACCGCTACCGGATCGACGGCGAGATCGGCCAGGGCGGCATGGCCACGGTGTATCGCGCGCACGACCTTCGCCATGATCGCCAGGTCGCGATCAAGATCGTGCATCCCGACCTTGCCGCGACGCTCGGCCCCGAGCGCTTTCTGGCCGAGATCAAGACGACGGCCAAGCTGCAGCACCCGCACATCCTCCCGCTGCTCGACAGCGGCGAGGCGGAGGGCGTGCTCTACTACGTGATGCCGTTCGTGGCCGGCGAATCGCTCCGCCACCGGCTCACCCGCGAGCAGCAGCTCCCGATCGACGAGGCGGTGCGCATCACCCGCCAGGTGGCCGACGCGCTCGCTCACGCGCACGCCCAGGGGATCGTCCACCGCGACATCAAGCCGGAGAACATCCTGCTCCAGGAGGGGCACGCCCTCGTCGCCGACTTCGGCATCGCGCTCGCGGTGACCGCGGCCGGCGGGCCGCGGATGACCCAGACGGGGCTTTCCCTCGGCACCCCGCAGTACATGAGCCCCGAGCAGGCGATGGGGGAACGGACGCTCGACGCGCGGACCGACGTCTACGCGCTCGGCGCCGTCGGGTACGAAATGCTCACGGGGGAGCCGCCGTTCACCGGGGCGACGGTGCAGGCGATCGTGGCGAAGGTGCTGAGTGCGGAGCCGCAGCTGCCGACGCTGATCCGGAAGACGATCCCGCCCCATGTCGAAGGGGCCATACTGAAGGCGCTCGCCAAGCTCCCCGCGGACCGCTTTGGGAAGGCGAGCGAGTTCGCGGCGGCGCTCGCCGACCCCGGTGCGGCCACCGGATACGCCACTCGCGCGACGCCGGCGAAGGGCGGGGCCCCGTCGCGGATGTCCGGATCGACCCGTGCGCTCCTCGGGCTCACGACGAGCCTCGCGCTCGCCGGCACCGGGAGCGCAGTCTGGTTCGCGACCCGCGAAGCGCCGATGCCGGCGGCCGTGCGCTTCGACGTCGCCCTTCCGGATAGCGTCCGCCTGTATGAGGTGAGCGGCCGGCGGCTGGCCCTCTCGCGTGATGGCACCCAGCTCGTGGTCGTCGGGACCCGGGCGGACCGGACGAGCCTCTATCACCGCCGAATGGACGAGACCGAGTTCCGTCAGATCCCCGGCTCCGAGCGGGTCGGGTACGGCGGCAACGTCGACCCCACATTTTCACCCGACGGCGCGTCGATCCTCTTCCGCGCCGACGAGGTGCTGCAGCGGATTCCGGTGACCGGGGGGAGGGCCGAGCGCGTCGGCCCGGGGATGTCAGGGAGTTGGGGAGACGGCGACCGGATCGTCTTCGTGACCGGGGACACGCTCTGGCAGACGACGCCGGAGGGCACGACCAGGCGCCCGATCTCGGTTCCCGGCACCGCCCCCGAGAGCTGGGGCTTCCGTTGGCCCTCGGTGCTCCCGGGAGGCCGGTATGTCCTCGTCAATATCCAGCGCCGGGCCGCGGCGACGATCGGCGAGGAGCGTCTCGGCGTCGTCTCCCTCGAAGATGGTACCATCGAGGACCTCGGTATCCTCGGCACCAACCCGCTCTACTCGAGCACCGGCCACGTGGTCTTCACCCGGGCCACGGGTGAGGTGTTCGCGGTGCCGTTCTCGCTCGGGTCACGGAAAGTGCTCGGGCCGCCGGTGCGGATTCTCGAGGGAATCTGGGTCGGTGGCGCCGGGGCGATGGGTGTGGCCGTTTCGCAGACCGGGATGCTGGCCTATCACGAGGGGGAATTTGGCGGGGGCCGGCGAACCCTTCGGATCGTACGCGACGACGGCACGGATCGCCTCGTTCCGGGGGACGTGCAGCAGTACT
>JAYVJS010000340.1:0-10311 GCA_043769075.1 Gemmatimonadota bacterium
TGCTTGAAGCGGTCGAGGTCGATCAACGCAACGGTGGTGCGGATCTGGTGGCGGACGCTGCGCGATATTTCGGCTTCGAGGCGCTCCTCGAGCGCTCGCCGGTTGAACAAACCGGTCAGCTGATCGGTGGTTGCCGCGCTTTGGAGGCGCTCCACCAACTCGGCGTTCTTGAGCGCAATGGCCCCGGCAAACGCGAGGGTGGCGGCGAGGTCTCGCTCGGCGCGCCCATACGGTGTGCCATTGAGCCGAGCCCCCAGGAGCAAGACGCCAACCCGCTCGCCACCCGCGTCGAATGGAATCACCAGTTCGGTGCCGCTCGGCAACAGGGCGGCCAAGCCGGCTTCACTCTGGTCCGCCACGCCGGTTCCAAGCGGGATCCAGGTCTCAAGCTCCTCGCGGCTGATGCTCTCGGGCAACCGGTCGCGGTCGAGCGATCGAACCGCGTTCGGCACGAAGGCTGCCCCGCTCGGTCGGTACAACACCGCCCACCACGCGAAGAACACCTCCGCCATGAAGTCGAGGACCAAATGTTCGGAGTCGCCGGTCGAATGGGTCGAGGACAGCAGTCGGGCCACTTGGCGGAGGGCTCGTAACTGGAACACGGAGTCGTCGAGAGCCAGTTGGCGCTCAACCAGCACGCTCCGCAACTCCGTGACGACCCCCATCGCGAAACTGAGTTCGAACCCAATCGGCCGAAGCAGTGAGACCAGTGCGGCCTCGGCCTCGATGATGATTTCAACCGATCCGGATTGGTGCCGTGAGGCCTCGACCGGAGCCCGGAGCGGAGCGGTCGGCCCGAACCGCTGGGGCGGCTGTCCGTCGGCATGAATCGAAAACCAAAGCTGGTCGGAATGGAGCCGCTCGGCCAACACTCGCCGGCACCGTTCAAAAAGCTCCCCTTCCGAGCGCGCCTGCCGGCAGGCCTGCGCAAATGCGCCGGTCAGCCCATCAACCCTCAAAGTGGCAGGTTGCTCGATAGCCATGGTCCCAAGATAGGGTGCTCACCGCCCTTCACAAAGAGGCGCAAGTGGCTGCCCGGCTTAAGGTTCCGCCTAGTTAGACGATAATACCTCCAGTGACAGCAGGCAGACTCTATGCCAAGGAGCTTGGAATGATCGCGATGAAGGTACTGGCCACTGGGGCGGCATCGTTTGGGGGAGCCCTCGTAGTAGGGGTTATCGCCATGACCGGCAAGGAAGTTCGCCGGAGTGGCGAGGACGTCGTGAAGATGGAGCGCGCCATCGACAGCCTCCGCCTCGCGTTTGCTCAAACCATGCCGATGCGGGGGTTTGTGAAAGGGCGGCCGAATGTCGAGACCGACTTCAACGAGGATATTGAGAACCCGTTGCTCGACCCATCGGCGTTCATCGATCCCCTCGGGAGCGTCGTTGGGCACGTCCGACTGGGCAAGACCGTCTACGTCGGTCCGTTTGCCTCGATTCGCGGCGACGAAGGGCAGCCGATTTTTGTCGGGGACGGGTCGAATGTCCAGGACGGGGCGGTCGTTCATGCCCTTGAGACCGTCCAAGAAGGTAAAGAAGTGCCCGGCCGCACCTACACGGTGGGTGGGCGAGACTACGCTGTCTACATCGGGAAACGGGTCTCGCTGGCCCATCAGTCGCTGGTTCACGGGCCCGCCCGAGTCGACGATAACGTGTTCATCGGGATGCAGGCCATGGTCTTTAAAGCATGGGTCGGCGAAGGGGTCGTGATCGAGCCCGGGGCGAAGGTCATCGGCGTGACGATTCCGGCCCATCGGTACGTCTCGGCAGGGCAGACCATTACCGATCAGAAAGTAGCCGACAACCTCCCGGTGATCACCGACGCCTATCCGTTCCGGTCGCTGAATGACGCCGTCGTCCATGTCAATACGAGCTTGGCGTCGGGCTACAACCAGTTGGCCCGGGAAATGGAAGAGGCGGTCCGGAAACCGAAGTCCGCGGCAACCGACTCCGAGCCTGTGGAGGAGAAGAAGAAGGAGTCAGGCGAGAAAAAGCCGAAGAAGGAGAAGGAACACTAAGTCGCTAACTGTTCTCTCCAACCCGAAGGGCGAGCTCGGTGGCCAAGCGATCGAGCTCGCTGAGCATTTCGGCTCGCCGCCACGAGGGGTGGCCTCTGAGGGCACCGAGGAAGCTGGTCAGCCACCACACGGTGTCGTCGGGGCTGGGCGTGCCTGACCCCTCCAGGTACTCCACACCCAGTCGCCGGACGGCCGTCAGCGCCGACCCGACTCGGTGGAGCTCCTCGGCAACACAAAGATCGACGGCGATTCCGGAGGCATCGAGGATCCGGGCGAGATGTTCCATCCGGCACGCCTTCCAGGTCCGTTCCCGTCCTCTGATGTCGAACCTGGGATCGGCCGCCTCGTCGACGGCAAAGGCAACCACCGGGCCGAATTTCCCCATGATCGTCTGTGCCAGTGGGGCTTGGCTGGCATAGGGCGACGCGTCGACCAACTGTTTGAGAATTCCCGCGACGATGGTCGACTCGTCGGCCCCGTAGCGGGCCAATACCACCGCAACGCTCGAGGTCCGGATCAGACACGACTGCCCGTCGTGTCGAGAAACCCGTTCCGGGAAATGTTTCGCCGCGAAGGCGAGGGCGTGGTGAATGCGGTCGGAATACATGGATTCGCAGAGTCTACCTGAGACCGGTCAACTTATGCGTTTGCAGCGACAGCCGCCACTGGGGGTGAGCCAGGCAGTAGTCGATCGCCGCCTGGATGTTGGCGTCCCGGGAGGGACCGTCCATGGGCTGGAGAAAGAAGTGGTCGAACTCGAGGCCTGCCGCGAGATCCGGCGGCAGCGTCGGCTGTGGATAGACCAACTTGAGTTCGTTCCCGGTCCGGGCCACGAGGGCCGCGTTCGCCTTTGGGCTGACGCAGACCCAGTCAACCCCCGACGGCACCGCGATCGTACCATTGGTCTCGATCCCAATTTCGAATCGCCGCGCGTGGAGCGCTTCTATCAGCGGTTCGTCGAGCTGGAGTAGTGGCTCACCGCCCGTCAGCACGACGTACGGCCTTCCACCGGCGGTCGACGGCCATGCCTCGAGGACCGCGTCACCCAGCGAGGCCGCGGATCCGAACCGCCCGCCTCTTTCGCCGTCGGTCCCCACGAAATCAGTATCGCAGAATTGGCAGATCGCCCCCGCCCGGTCGGGCTCCCGCCCGGACCACAGGTTACACCCCGCGAACCGGCAAAACACCGCCGCCCGACCGGTGTGGGCTCCCTCACCCTGCAGGGTGTAGTAGATCTCTTTCACCGCATACCCCACGAGCCCGTTCCCCTCCTATCCGCCGAATGCCGAGCTCTGAGCGCCGAGCGAGGGATCGGCGATCCCGACCGCGGCGAACCCCTCGCGCCGGATCTGGCACGAATCGCATCGGCCGCAGGCCCGGCCGTCGTCGTCCAGCTGGTAGCAGCTCCGGGTCAGTCCATAGTCGACACCTAACGCCAGCCCGCGCCGGATGATGTCGGCCTTGGACAGCCAAATGAGGGGAGAGTGGATCGTGACTTTGGGGCCACCGGATGTCGCCGCTTTGGTCGCGAGGTTCGCCATGGCCTGGAAGGCCGCGATGAATTCAGGCCGGCAGTCCGGGTATCCGCTATAGTCGACCGCGTTGACCCCGATGACGATCTCAGTGGCCTCGAGCACCTCAGCCCACGCCAAAGCATAGGAAAGAAAGATCGTGTTCCGGGCCGGTACGTAGGTGATGGGGACCTCTGAAGTCCGTTCCGCCGCGGGCCGGTTTTCCGGAACCTCTATGTCGGCGGTCAGGGCCGAACCGCCGAAGACGCGGAGATCAATGTCGATGATCCGGTGTTCGGCCACGCCTAGGTGATCTGCCACAGCCCGGGCGGCGTCGATCTCGGCCCGGTGCCGTTGTCCATAACGGAACGACAGGGCGTATGGGGTCAGGCCCAGCGCTCTGGTGATGGCCAAGGCGGTCGCCGAGTCGAGGCCGCCGCTCAGCAGCACGACCGCTTTGGTCAAACCGGCCCTCGCCCCAGGACATGCTCGAACGCACTCGTCAGGGTGGGATGGCGGAACCGATAGCCGGATTCAACCAAACGAGCGGGGCTGACCCGAGCGCTCGCCAAGAGCGCCTCGTCGGCCAACTCGCCAAAAAGAACCCGGAGGATCGGCGCGGGGAGGCCGAACCACGCGGGGCGGTGAAGGACTCGCCCCAGCGTGGCGGTGTAGTCACCGTTGGTGACCGGCTCCGGCGCGACGACGTTGACTGGCCCCGCGATCGCGGTGCCGAGCAGGTGCACTAACGCGCCGACACAGTCATCGACGCTGATCCAACTGGTCCACTGTCGTCCATTGCCGAGTGAAGCCCCCGCGCCCACCGAGAAGGCCGGGAGGGCCTTGGCCAGCGCCCCTCCGGCCGGCGACAAGATGATGCCGAATCGGGCGTGGACGACCCGAACGCCGGCAGCACTGGCCGGCTCGGTGGCGGCTTCCCAGGCTTGACCCAGCTCGGCCAGAAACCCCGCGCCGCGGCCGGCGCCCTCGTCGAGCACCTCGTCACCGCGGCTTCCATACCACCCAATGGCGGAGGCCGAGATCAAGGTCCGAGCCCGCGGGGCGGCCGCCGCGATGGCCGAGGCGAGGGTCGTGGTACCGCCAATCCGGCTCGACCGAATCCGCTCTTTTCGATCCGCCGTCCAACGTCCGTCCGCGATACTCTCGCCGGCCAGGTGAACGACTGCATCGACGTCGTCAAGCGAAGCCGGATCAAGGCGGCCGGCGGCCGGATCCCATGAGATCTCGCCGACACCAGCCGGACGGCGGACCAGCCGGACGACCCGATGACCCCCGGTGGTGAGGATCGCGGCCAGCGTTCGTCCCACCAGGCCGGACGAGCCGGTCAAGGCCACCGTCAGTCGCGGCTGGTCCCGAAATCGACGGTGCAGGGCGAGGTCGGCGGCCGTCACGGCGTGACGGAACCGAAGGGTGTGGCGGAGCTTTCGGCGGACGAACGGCTCCGCCAACTCACCTAACGGACCACCCGGCAGCTCGAAGTCGACCCGATCGACCAGGGTCGACCGCTCTGAATCCAGGGGCTCGAACCCGTGTTGATGGCGCCACCGGGAAAACGGCCCGCTTTCTTGGACGTCGACAAACCCCCGGCCGGGTTCGACCTCCGTATGCCGAGCCACCCAATGGGTTGTGATCGGCCCAACCTTAACGGCCAGTTCGACCCGGCTTCCTTCGACCAGGCCGGGATGCGGGGTCCGAAGGCGAACCGACTCCCAGGGCGGGACCAGCCGCTCAAATGCCCCAGGCCGGCCGTGCCACTGAAATAGCTCGTCGGCGGACGCATCGACAACGGTCCTTCGTTCCACAATCATGGCCGAAAGATAGCCGGGAGCCCCTCGCATGCGGGGCTCGTCGTCCGTAAATTCCAGGGTCAGGAATATCCGGCTATAGCAGAGGGGTGCTCGTGAGTAATCTGAACTCGTGGTCCGCGAAAGACGCCGAGAAGCTGTACAACATGCCCGGGTGGGGGCAGGGGTTTTTCCGGGTCAACGCGGAGGGACATGTCGCCGTCCATCCCGATCCGAAGAACGGGCCGGCGCTCGATCTCTACCGACTGGCGCTCGACCTCAATGCCCAGGGCGTCCAACTCCCGTTGCTGATCCGGTTCTCCGACATCCTCCGGTCGCGGATCGAATTGCTGGCCCACGAGTTTGGCCGGGCCATCGATGAGTTTGGATATTCGGGAAAGTACAACACCGTCTATCCCATCAAGGTCAATCAGCAGCGCCACGTGATCGAGGAAATCGTCCAGTTCGGGGCTCCCTATGGGCTCGGCCTCGAGTGCGGCAGCAAGCCGGAACTCCAGGCCGTGCTAGGTATCACGGACCGGGCCGATCACTTGATCGTGTGCAATGGCTACAAAGACGAAGAATTTCTTCGGTTCGCGCTGATGGCCCAGAAACTCGGCCACCAGGTCTTCATCGTGCTCGAGCAGCTCGGCGAACTCGACGTCGTTTTGAAGATTGCCGAGGAATTAGGGGTCGAGCCCACCCTCGGAGTCCGGATCAAGCTGGCGACCGAAGGGGCCGGCCGTTGGGCCAAAAGCGGGGGCGAGAAGTCCAAGTTCGGACTCAGCGCCCCGCAGCTTCTTCGGCTCCTGGAGCGGCTCAAGGAACTCGGCAAGCATGACCGGCTCAAGTTGTTGCACTTCCACCTCGGAAGCCAGATCACCGACATCCGGTACATCAAGGCGGCTCTCGAGGAAATCGGGCGGTTCTACGTGGAAATTCGCGAGATGGGTTTCGACCTCTCCCATGTCGATGTGGGCGGGGGCCTGGGCGTCGACTACGAAGGGTCGCGAACGACCCGGGCCGCGAGTATGAACTACACCCCGCGGGAGTACGCGAACGACATCATCTACGGCCTGGGCACGATCTGCAAAGAGCAGGGTATGCCAATGCCGAATATCATTTCGGAGTCGGGTCGGGCCCTCACCGCCCATCACGCCTTGCTCCTGATCAATGTGACAGAGGTCGAAGCGCAAACGGAGCCGCAGGTCCCCCCGCTGCGCGAGGACCCCCACCGGGTCTTAGTCGAGTTGCACGAAAACCTCGAAGCCCTCACCCTCGACCGGGTTGAGGAATCGTTTCACGATGCGTTGGCCGCCAAGGAACGGGTTCAGGAGCTGTTTGCCAGTGACGCGGTTTCGCTCCGTGAGCTGGCGGACATCGAGGAGCTGTACCTCTGCACCATGAACGCCATCGCCAAGCTGATCGCGCCAGACAAGGCGGCGTTTCCCGAGGTCGTGAACCACATCGAATCGGCGCTCGTCGACCGGTATTTCTGCAACTTCTCGGTGTTCCAGTCGCTGCCGGACAACTGGGCCATCGATCAGCTCTTCCCAATCATGCCGATCCATCGGTTGGACGAAGAGCCGATTCGACGCGGCACGATCCAGGACGCGACCTGCGATTCGGACGGGGTCATCGACCGATTCCCCGGCGGGCGAAAGGGCAAGCCGTGCCTTGAGCTCCATCCCCATCGCCCCGGTGAGCCCTATATCCTCGGGATCTTTCTGACCGGGGCGTATCAGGAAATCCTCGGCGATCTTCACAACCTGTTCGGCGACACCAACGCGGTCCATATCCGGGTCACTCCGGCCGGGTACGAAATCACCGACCTCGTTCACGGCGATACCGTGACCGAAGTGTTGAATTACGTCCAGTTCCACGGCAGTGATCTACTCGCCAACTTCCGGCGCAAGGTTTCCAATGCGCCGAATTTGAATCGCGCTGAGGCCAACGCGTACATCGCCGACTACGTGGCCGGCCTTGAAGGCTACACCTATTTGGAGGGAGACATCCCGGTGGCGGAGCCAGTCCGTTAGGGGCCCGTCGCGCCCCTCCTTGACTTTGGGTCAGAATCGGCGATGCTGAGAGTAGTCCGGGTCAGTCCCGGGCACTCCGCTTCGAAGGAACCAATTGTCAGGTCGGCGTATTGGCGTGTTGGTCGGGTTTGCAGTGGTCGCGGCGATCCTCGTGCTCTTTCCATTGACCAGCCCAGTCCTGACGGACTGGTGGTGGTTCAAAGAGATCGGCTACCAGGTCGTCTTCACGACCGAACTGGTGACTCAGTCGCTGTTGTTCACGGCGGCAGCCCTGCTGAGTTCTGTCATCGTCTACCTGAATCTCCGGATCGCTCAACGCGGTTTGGTCCCGTTTCCCGTTACCGTCGGCACGATCGGCCAAGGGCCAGTCTTAAATCTGACGGCCCTCTTGGCCCGTTTTACCGTGCCGATCTCCTTGGTCGTCGGCCTGCTGTTCGGATTGGCCGTTACCCCAGCATGGCAAGTCGCCCTGGCCGCCATTCACCGGACCCCGTTCGGCGCGGTGGACCCGCTGTTTTCGCGAGACATCGGATACTACGTCTTCATCCTGCCCGCCCTCGCGGCCGGACTGGCGTTGGCTTCCAGTTTGGTCACGATTTGCATACTGGTCCTCCTGCCGATGTACTGGACCCGCGGGGACATTGTCATCCGCCCCCGCCAGATTCGGGTCGAGCCTTCGGCCGGCGTCCATCTGGCCGTGGTCCTCGCGGTCCTGTTCGTGATCGCCGCCCTCCAGCTTTGGTTCGTGGATGCTCCGGGCCTGGTCTACTCCCAAACTGGGCCGCTGGTGGGCGCAAGCTATACCGATATCCATGCCCGTCTCCCGGCCATCCGGCTCTCGGCGGTCGTGGCGCTGCTCGGCGGCGTCTTGGTGGTCGGTGGCGCCCTCACCCAGCGCCTGCCACGGTACGCGTTGTTCGCCGTCGGGAGCTATCTGGTGGTTGCTGTAGTGGGCCGCGGGTTGATCCCGCTCGCTATCCAGAAGCTGATTGTCGCACCCACCGAGCTTACTCGTGAAAGCACGTACCTTGGCTACCACATCAACGCCACTCGACGAGCCTGGGGGCTCGACAGCGTCGAAGTTCGAGAACTCCAGGGCGAAGCCACTCTGACCCTGGCCGACGTCCGGGCCAACGCGCCGACGATCGAGAACGTTCGGCTTTGGGACCGCGACCCGCTCCTCCAAACCTTCGGACAGCTTCAAGAAATCCGGACCTATTACGACTTCGTCTCCGTCGACGACGACCGATATTGGATCGACGGCAAGTACCGCCAAGTGCTGCTTTCACCTCGGGAACTCAACCCCGCTTCGTTGCCGACTCGGACGTTCATCAATGAACATCTGACCTTCACCCACGGCATGGGCCTTACACTAGCTCCCGTCAATCAAGTCACTAGCGAAGGCCTCCCGGTCCTGTTCGTCAAGGATCTGCCACCGATCTCGACGGCCTCACTCAAGGTCACCCGACCCCAGATCTACTATGGCGAGTTGGAGGGCGACTTTGCCTTCGTCGGTACCAAGCAGCGCGAATTCGACCACCCCGCCGGCGACGCCAACGTCTATTCGGTCTACGGCGGCACCGGTGGGGTTCGAGTCGGGTCGTGGATCCGGCGGCTGGCCCTAGCGGCACGATTCGGCAGCTCCGAAGTCCTCTTCTCGCAGGATATCACCAACGAAAGCCGAGTCCTCTTTCATCGAAACATCAAACAACGAGCCTCGCTGGCGCTGCCGTTTCTCCGTTTCGATCGCGATCCGTACCTGGTGATCGCCGCCGATGGCACCCTGGTCTGGATCCTCGATGCCTATACGACCACCGACCGGTATCCGTACGCCCAACGGCTGGCCGATGGGACGAGCTATATGCGCAACGCGGTCAAAGTCGTGATCGATGCGTATCACGGCTCGGTGACCGCGTATGTCAGTGCCCCGTCCGACCCGTTGATCCAAACCTGGGCTAAGATCTTTCCGGGGATCTTCCTTCCCCTCGACCGGCTTCCGGCCGATCTCCGCGCCCACCTCCGGTATCCGGACGAGATTTACCGGATCCAGACCGCGCTGTACTCGACCTATCACATGCAGGCGCCAGAGGATTTCTACCGCCGCGAGGATCAATGGCAGATTCCGGTAGTGGCCGAGTCAACCGGGTCGGTGCCGTTCATGCGGCACATCATCATGCGGCTGCCCGAGGAAGCCACGGCAGAGTTCATCTACATGGTGCCGTTTACGCCCCGGGGGAAAGACAACCTCGCCGCCTGGATGGTGGCCCGAAACGATGGGGACGCCTACGGGAAACTCCGGGTCTATCGGCTGTCCCGCCAGAGCCTCGTCTATGGTCCGCAACAGATTGAGAACCGGATCAACCAGGATACCGAGATTTCGCGCCAGGTCTCGCTCTGGGACCAGCGCGGCTCCAAAGTCATTCGGGGCGATTTGTTGGTGATCCCGATCGAGAAATCGTTGCTCTACGTCCAGCCGCTCTACCTCCAAGCCGAAGGGGGGCGAATTCCTGAGCTGAAACGGGTCGTGGTTGCCTACCAGAACAAAGTGATCATGCGGGAAACCCTGGATGGGGCGTTGACGGAACTCTTCGGAGGCCCGACGGGGCCGAAGCCTCGGGCCGCGGACTCGACGGTCGTCTCGGCGGTGGGGGCCGAAGCCACGCCGTCGGCTCTCATTGCCGAGGCGCGACGTCGATTCGGCAATGCGATCCAGGCCCAACGTGATGGCGATTGGGCCCGGTATGGGGAGGAGATTAAACAGTTAGGGCAGCTGTTGGAACGGCTGGAGGCGGCCAAGGCCAAGCAGTAGCTGCCTGGCCTTGGGAACGGCGCTCGGGACTACTTCCGCTTCCCGATCAGGACAAAGTCCCGAGCGTCGGCACCCGTGTAAATCTGGCGCGGGCGGGCGATTTTCTGGTCCTTGTCCTTCAACATCT
>JAYVJS010000341.1:0-4414 GCA_043769075.1 Gemmatimonadota bacterium
AAAGATCTCGCCCCGGCTGTATTCGAGTTCGTTCAGCTTGCGAACGGCCGCTTGGGTCGAAAACCTGACAGGGACCAACTTGCGCGTCCCAAACGTCTCCGGATCGAGAAAGCGCAGCGTGTCCGACCCGTCGCTCATGATGAGCGAGGTGCCGTCGGAGGTCAGCCCCCAGCCCTCGCCTCGGTAACGGAGAGAATCGCGGAGTCGTAGCCCAGCCGTATCGTAAACGTAGGCAATGCCGGATTGCCAGGTTAGTTGAAAGAGCCTGCCCCCGTGGAGGGTGAGGCCTTCGCCGAACCGGTCGGCCGGCAGAGGCACGCTTTGCCTCGTTACGCCGGTGGCCAGCGTGACCGATCGGAGGTCGGACCTGCCATACAGGCCGGTCGATTCAAGGAGCCACCCAGTTGCCGGGAGCACCAAACCCTGCGTGTAGGCAACCGTGTCGTGAGGGTACTCCGCAACTACGTGATATCCGATGGGAGGCTCAGATACCGCCTTTGCAGCGCAGGCCGCCGCGGATAGCAGTACGCCGCTAAGGGCACCGCACTCCGCCAGCAATCGGGATGACCGTCGGGGCAAATGGGACCACCTTGTTGGGATCGCAGCAAGCGGCATAACGACTTGGAATTAGGTAGCATCGAAGGCGATGTCGGGCAAATGCGGCGCCAGCCGTTCGCGAAGGACGGCGATGAGGTCGCCTGCCATCGGCTCGTACTCATCGGGGATAAACAAGCAAACGACTCGTTTCCTCTCTAGAGCGTCCTGGTAACGCCGCCTCATCCGCTCTCGATGACGGGGTTCCATCGTGAAGATGAGGTCAGCCCAGCCGATATCGCCCGCGGTAATCTTGATACGGGCATCGCGTTCCGTCCCGACCGATCGCGCTTCGAACTCCGTCGAGCTCTTGAACAGACTCTCGGCCGTCAGGCTGCGGATGCGATTTTGGCTGCAGACGAACAGGAGCTTAGTCCGACGGGACATGGGCCATGGTCTCGATACTCCACCGGCTACAGAGGCGAACGGGGCTAGAGCCCCGCGGATGCTACCAAAGGTGCTTTCCCTGACTCGACATCGTCTATCAACCCTGGGACGTCACCTAAGCAAGCCGTAACTCGGTGCCGTTCGGCGAGCCCAGCACTCCGAACGCGCGCCGCTGTTCCCCGATCGAGGGCGGTAGTAGCGGCATATGGCGCATAGGCAGCGTGATAGTCGTCGAAGACATCATTCCGGGTGCTTTTCTGCGCGACCAGGCGGAGCCGCTGGCCAATGGTGGAGTGAAACAGGTGCAACGACGGCACCGCCGCATAGCCTCCCGAAAGGCGGACCACATCAGCAGCATCCAGCCCGTCGGCGTAACCGGCTGTACGCCGACGGCCTTCGGCGAGATGGTCTTCAACAAATCGCAACAGCGGTATGTCGGGATGTTTGATAAGCGCAGCGTCCGTTTTGAGCATCGTTGTCCGCGCAGCCTCGTCAGCGGCTCGAAGTAGGCTCTCCCTTTCGGCCGGTTGCTCGATCACTGCATCCAGGAAATCGGCTGCGTTGCCGGGGGCGGGTGAAGGGCCCCTTGACCAGTCGAGGGCCGTCGAGCAGAAGACGCGAGGTGGCTCCCGCGTCAGGCCACGGGCCTTCGCGCAGGCGACCGCGATTTCGGAGTCCCAAACCTCTGCGGTGCTCAACGTCCAGGCGACTGGGACATCGCGCAACAGGGCGCGGGCGTCAGCGACGCTCGCGAACCCCGGAGAGGCCAGTTCGACAAAGTGCATGAGCGAGACAGCAAGTCGGGATCTGCCGGATTGAAGTAGACGTATCACCGCCTGGGCCTCTGGAGCGCTCGGCCCTCGGGCGAGGTTCGAAAGGTGATTCGTGTCTAGGTAAAGAACGAGCTGGCTCATCTCATGGTGGCGAAAGGAACGCCTAACTTGAATTTCAGCTGCATCGTAGTCGTTCGCTGCCCAATTCGCCAACGTAGCACCTCCACGAGATCGACCAAGCCTAGCACCGGCCAGGGGCTTAGCCCCTGGTGCCGGCCCCCGATCCCGACCCGGTCCCAGGCTCATCGCACCGAGGGCGGGGCTACCACCCTGTCAGAGGACAACGGCGATCGAAAGTGTCCCCCAGACTTGCATCCGGAGCTAGAACGCCCCCCGTGGACGATTCGAAAAGGAACCGACTGTAGCCGACAGCCTCAAATTGCACGGAAATGGCGGAGGGTAATGCACGCTCAAGCCGATTGGCATCACATCGAATCGCGCCGCGACATCCGAGTGCCTCGAGGTCTGGGGCCCTCAGAAGTGGCCGGCGTATAACCCGCCCGCCAGGCCGGCCCGGGCGTTTCCATGGGCAACGCCAACCGACTCGGTCGTAGCGGAGACCAAGGCGGTCGCGAGGAGCGTCGTCGCCCGAATCGCGCGCCGGCTTCAATCATCGCTCGGCCTCCCCCGGATAGATCATCTCGGACGGTACGCGCGCTGAGCGCTTCGCCAGCGGATAGTAGACCACCCCAGTCACCAGGAGGCCGACGAGCCAAGAGATGTCCGCGCCGCCCAGTGCCGCGGCGACCGCACCCTTGTAGATCGCCTGGTTCAGGAACGGTACCTGCACCACGATCCCCAGCAGGTAACAGCCCATGGCCATCCAGTTGTAGCTGCCGTAACGCCCTGACGCGTCGTAAAGAGCTGGAATGTCGACCCGCTCCCGCGAAACGAGGTAGTAGTCCACCAAGTTCACCGCGCTCCAGGGCACGAATGCCGCCAGCAACAGCAACACGAAGTTCTTGAAGTTGTTCAGAAAATCAGCGCTGGCCGCGAGGGCGATCAGCATGGAGAGGACCACGAAGCCGACGATGTAGAGCGCCCGCAAGCGCGGCGAGATCCGGGTCTTGTCGTTGAAGGCACTGACCGTGGTCAGCACCGACATGAAGCCGCCGTAGGCGTTGAGGCAGTTCACGGTAAGCTTGCCCGTGACGATCACCAGGTAGATGACCACCGCCGCGAACGCGGGTCCCGCCAACGCCCCCATGAAGCCGACTTGATTTTTCAGAAACGCCCCGCCCCCAGCGCACGCCGCGACGAGCACACCGAACGTCATGGCGCTCTGGGCGCCGATCACCGTGCCGGCGAAGGTGGTCCAGAATGTCTTGCCCGGAGGGGTGCGTGACGGCAAGTAGCGGGAATAGTCGGCGACGTAGGGAGCAAAAGTGAGCTGCCAACCGGCCGAGAGCGAGATCGCGAACAGGAAGGTGGCGACGGTAAACGGCTGCTTTCCGAACGCCGCGGCCACGTCATAGCCGGCGAAGAGCCGCACCGCGAGGTAGCCGAAGCCGAGGATACCCACCACCGTCGAGATCCGGCCAATCACGTGGATGAGGCGATAGCCGACGATCGCCGCCACCGCCGTCAACGTGCCGAATATCAGGATGCCGACCTCCGGCGCCGCGATCCCGAACATGCTGTTGATCGCCTGGCCGGAAAGCACGGTCCCGGTGGCCGCAAATCCGAGGTACATCACGATCACGAGCAGCAAGGGGAGCGCCGCCCCCCTCACGCCGAACTGCGCCCGGCTCGAGATCATCTGCGGCAGGCCCAAGCGCGGCCCTTGGGCCGAGTGGAGCGCCATGACGGTCCCGCCAAACAGGTTGCCGATCAGCAAGCCGACGATCGCCGTCAGCGCCTCCGCGCCGAAGATGACGGCGAGAGCGCCATCGACCACCGCGGTGATCTGGATGTTGGCACCGAGCCAGAGGGTGAGCTGGCTCCAGGGTGAGCCGTGGCGCTCGTGCTCGGGGACCATGTCGATCGTCCGCGTCTCGATACCGCCGACTGGAGTTCCCAGGGGGCGCCGCCCCCCTTTGCCTCGACCCGGCTCGGGGGCCACCTAGGCGCTGCCGGCGGAGAACCGTTCCGCGTTAGCCGACCCAACAGCGACCCGCTCCGCGGGCGAACACCGGAGCAGATCGAACTTCGCGACGCTACTCTCAGGAATCCGGAGCGGCATCCCAGTACCGAAGCAGAACTGATTGGCCCCGATCGTCGCCACCAAATGATCGAGGTCGTCCATCGGGGGACCCCAAAGCCAACAGATATCCCAGAGCACCCGAGCCGACTCCGAGGGCGTCGACCCGAAATGGACCTGCTCGATGAAATCGCGATCGGCATGGGTGACGATCAGGCGAATCTTGGAATCGGCACGCAGCAGCCCCCGCACCGCGGCCGGCGACAGATCCGGAATCCCATCGTGCGGATGCCGTTGACGCCCATCCTCCAACTTGACGGCCATCATGATCGGCACCCCAAGCTCGGCGGCACGGGAAACCAGGGCACCCATCTCGGCACCGAGCGGGTTGAGTCCAAGAAACGTGGCGTCGACCCGGATCGCCGGAGCCCGGGTCGCCGCCTCCTCCAACACCGCCCCC
>JAYVJS010000342.1:0-14977 GCA_043769075.1 Gemmatimonadota bacterium
GACGGCAACCGCCGTGAACACCTTCGTCACCGAGGCCACCTCAAACCGGGTGGTAACTCGATTTGGAATTCCGGCCGCACGGTCCGCAAGGCCGTAGGCCCGCTGAAACAGCACTCGACCATCCTTAGCCAACAGCGCCATACCGGAAAACTGATCGGCTTTGGCGATCAGCGATACCAGTCGCTCGGATTCAACCGCTAGGGCACGATCGCTCGGGATCCGCCCGGCCGGCGCCGCACCTGCCGCCACCTTACGGTTCTGCTCCCCGAGGCCGACGATCCGATAGGGAGCCAGCTTCTCAACCACGACCACAAGCCGAGACCCAAGACCTGTCAGCTGGGCCCTGACGTCTACGATCGCCTGGTGCGTCGGTCTGGCCGCATCGAACCCGAGGTACGCAAGCTTAGAGGCGAGCTCCCGGTGCTTGAGGAAGAAACCGAGAACGTCGCCCTCGAGTCCGAGATCCGATTGCAGCTCGTTCGGCTCTCGCATCGACTCGTGGTAGGCGCTATCGGCATATGCCCTGATCGCTGCCGGCGTGCCGGTGTTGATCAGCTCGATGATTTCCCGTGCTCGCCTGAGGGCCGGCCGGTCGGGTTGCCCCTCAAGAGGAGCGGCCCGGCCCGCTAGCGTCAGCCCAACGACCAAACCCCAGAACCGACCCTTGTTGGCAACCATTCAATACTCTCCCATCGATTGTCGATGGAAGATGCCACACGGGGCGGACGTCGTCAACTCCCATCGATAAACGTAGGGGGCGCCCTATTGAACAGCCCTTACGCCGCCGGAGCCAAGACTGGGTAGTCGGTGTAGCCCTTTTCGCCCGGGGTGTAGAAGGTGGAAAAATCGGGCGGGGTCAACGGGAGATCCCGCTCCAACCGGGCCACCAAGTCGGGGTTCGCAAGCGCCGGACGACCAAAGGCTACTAAGTCCGCCTCGCCGTCGGCCAACAACTGCTCGGCTTTGGCCCGATCCAGCCCGCCGGAACCAACGAACACGCCACCAAAGGCCTTTCGAAGCTGCCGCTTGAACTCGGCGGGAACCGCAGGCGCGCCCATCGACGAGTGATCCACCAGATGGAGATAGACGAGCCACAGCCGGCCGAGCTCACGGACCAACTCGAGGTATTGGGGTTCAACGTCGGCGAAGGCCCCCATTTCGTTGAAGGCCCCGTAGGGCGAAATCCGGATCCCAACCCGGTCGGCGCCGATTGCCGCCACGGTGGCCCGGGCTACCTCCAGGGCAAACCGATTGCGCCCTTGTACGCCGCCGCCGTAACCGTCGGTTCGGTTGTTGAGATTGGCGTTGAGAAACTGTTCGATCAGGTAGCCGTTGGCGGCATGCAATTCGACGCCGTCGAACCCCGCCTCGATCGCCAGTTTAGCGGAATGCGCGTATTCCGCCACTGTGGTCGCGATCTCCGTTTCAGTTAACGGATGGGGCGGGCTCGCCTTCTGAAGCCCATGACTGTCGGTGTAAATATCGCCGGCCAGCTGCGTCGACACCGGGCCCACGATTCTCGCGCCGGCGGGAAGGTTGTCGATATGGGAAGCCCGCCCCGTGTGCATAAGCTGAACGAAGATCCGGCCGCCCCCGGCATGGACGGCATCGGTCACCCGACGCCACCCGGCGACATGCGCGGCCGAAAACAGACCGGGAATCCGGGCGTATCCGAGTCCGTCCGGCGAGGGAGAGGTTCCCTCGGTGATCAACAAGCCGATCGAGGCCCGTTGCCCGTAGTACTCGGCCATCAAGGCGTTGGGAGTGTTGTTCTCGACGGCCCGGTTGCGGGTCATCGGTGCCATGACCAACCGGTTGCGGAGTGGGATTGAGCGGAGGGCAAAGGGTTCGAACAGCATCGGCGCGGGGGCTCCAAATTGGTGAGTGACGTGATTACCATACCAATAAGTACATAATCTACCACTTGGTACAGAAATCACAAGTCACCCTGGAGCGCCGATTTCCATGACCACCCGCGGCCGGCCTCGGGAGTTCGACCTCGACCAGGCGCTCGACCGAGCGCTACCGTTGTTTTGGCGGGACGGATACGAGGGCGCCTCCGTGAACGAGATCGCCGAGGCCATGGGGATCAGCAAACCGAGCCTCTACGCCGCCTTCGGCGACAAGGAATCCCTGTACCTGCGGGCTCTGTCGCGATATGGCGAGCGCCACCGGGCGCGGCACGCGGACATCCTCGACGCGGAGCCCGACGCCCAGAAGGCGGTCGAGGCGTTCCTGCTCTCAGTGGTTGATGCTCACACCGACCCGGCACTACCGGGGGGGTGCATGGTGGTTGGCGGGACCACGACCTGCGACGGATCGGCGGTACCGGAGTCCGTGAAACAGGCCCTTTGCGAGGCGCTCAAGGTGGGCGAGACCACGATTGGGGAGCGGCTGGCCCGGGCCCGGCGAGAAGGGCAGCTCGCCCCGTCGGTTGACGTGACGGCCCTCGCCACCTACTTCAACACGGTGCTCGCGGGGCTGAGTGTCCAGGCCAAGGGACAGGCCTGCCGGGCAGTGCTCCGCGGTGTCGTCAGGTCAGCGATGGGCGCCTGGCCATCGGCACCAATGCCAGGCGTCCAGGCACGAAATCGCCGTTGACCCGCCTCAAACCGAGTCTTGTTTTACCCAGGAGGAAACTGTGATACACCGACACCGGCTGGTCCTGACGATTCTCGCGTTGGCGTTGACCGGGCCGGCCCCAGTAGCCGCCCAAGAACCCGGCAACCTCGACATCATCGCCCGGATTCGCGAGGAGGGCTTCCGCCGTTCCCAAGTCATGGATCTGGCCTGGTACATGACCGACGTCCTCGGCCCTCGACTCACCGGATCGCCCGGGTTGCGCCGAGCCCAACAGTGGGCCAAATCGAAGATGGAGGAGTCTGGACTCGCCAACACCACCATCGAGCCGTTCGGCGAGCACGGCGTTGGCTGGACCAATCAATACACCTCGTTGCATTTGATCGAACCGACCTATCAGCCGTTGATCGGCTATCCCCAGGCTTTCACACCCGGCACCTCGGGCAAGCTTGCCGGCGCCGCCCAGATCGTCGTCCTCCATTCGCCGGCCGACTTCGCCCAGTACCGCGGCAAGCTCAAGGGCGCCATCGTGCTCTCGACGCCGCCGATCCCGGCCGGACCGCGGTTCACCGCCGATGCCGGACGGTACGGGCCCGACACTCTGGCCGCGCTCGAACGGGTCACCCTTGCCGCCGAGTTCGAAACCAACGGGCAGGCCCAGGAATGGAACGACGTGATTCGGACCTTCCTGCCCGTCGGCACCAAAGTGACCTCACCAGGATTCGCGGAAGAGGCGCTCAAATTCTTCAAGGCTGAGGGCGTGGGTGTGGTGTTGGAAGCCGGGCCCGGGAGCGACGGAACGGTGTTTCTGACCGGACGGGCCGGCAACCGACAAGACCGTTCAATGGCGGCGGTGCTGGCGTCCCCGCCGGTGGTGACACTGGCCGCCGAGCACTACAACCGGATCTTCCGCCTCGCGAGCCGAGGCATTCCGACCAAGTTGGAGATCGAAGTCCGCAATCAACTCGACAATACCGACACCAAGGGCTACAACGTCCTGGGCGACTGGATCGGCACTGACCTTCGGGACCAGTTGGTTATCGTCGGAGGGCACTTCGACTCGTGGGCGGCGGCCACCGGCGCCACCGACGATGCCTCGGGCTGTGCCGTGGCCCTCGAAGCGGTCCGGATCCTCAAAGCGATTGGGGTCGAGCCACGGCGGACCATTCGGGTTGCCTTCTGGAGTTGGGAGGAGGGCGGGGTCAACGGCTCCCGGGCCTATGTGCGGAATCATCCCGAACTCGCGACCAGTTTGAGCGGGTATTTCGGACTCGATGCGGGCGCCGGGGCGGCACGCGGCATCTACCTCCAAGGCAATGAGCGGGTCCGGCCGATCTTTCAGCAGTGGATGGAACCGCTCCGCGATCTCGGCGTCACGACGGTGACCAGTGAGAACCAGTTCGGCGTCGATGCCATTGCCTTCGACATGGCCGGGTTGCCTGGGTTCCAGTTCATCCAGGACCCAATGGACTACGAGACCCGAACCCATCACTCTAACATGGATGTCTACGACAAACTGGTCCCCGACGACATGCGGCGCAACGCGGTCATCCTGGCGACCTTTCTCTACCAGGCCGCCATGCGAGACCAACTCCTGCCCCGAGAGAAGAAACGGTAGATCGGCCGGAGGAGAGCCGCCCGATGCAACCATCGGGCGGTTTAGGATCACCAACTAGCAACCCAACCAGCGCGATCCGATGGTATTTGTCCTGACGCCGCCATGCCACCGCCCCGCCCCGTGACCGGCGAGCCAACCGACCAAGATCTCGTCGGCCGGGTACTGGCGGACCAGGAGGAAGCCGCGTTCCGGTTGCTCTACCGCCGGCACACCCCGATGCTTCGCCGGGTGGCGATCCGGCTGACCGCAGGACACGCTGAGGTCGCGGATGACATGGTCCACGACGTCTGGATCCGGGCGGTCGAGCGGTTTGCCGCGTTCGAGTGGCGTTCGCGCCTCTCGACTTGGCTCACGGGGATTCTCTTCAATCGGGTCCGCGAAGCTCGCCGCGATCGGGCCGGGTCGGCGCTCGCACTCGAGGAGGTCGATGAGCCAGCCGCACTCGACGTTCCAATTGATGATCGGTTGGATCTGGAACGGGCCATCGCGCGACTCCCTGACGGATATCGGTCCGTGATCGTACTACACGACATCGAAGGCTTTACTCACGAAGAGATCGCCAAGCTGGCGGGCATTGAAATCGGGACGTCGAAGAGCCAGTTGTCCCGGGCCCGCCAAGCCCTTCGTCATTGGCTCGAGCCAGGAGCAAATCGCGCATGACCACGGAATCCGAAGACGCCCGGCCGGCGGCGCTCTGCCGGTTGGCAACGCCCGAGACTCATGACCCGATCGCCGAAGACCGAGTCGTCCAGACACTGACCGCCAGAGGGTTGCTGCGGACCCCATCGTTGCGGCAGCGCTTCCGCGGAACCTGGTGGATCGGCATGGCCGCCGCGCTGATGGGATTCGTAACCGGTCGGCTCACGACCAGGTCGGATAGACCGGCGCCAGGCCCGTCGCCACAGTGGATGCTGCTCCTATATGAGGATGCAGCCTTCCGAGGGCCCCCGCCGGGTCAGGAGCAAACCTACGTCGAGGAGTACGGCCGCTGGGCCGCGACCCTCGCCGCGGACCAGCGGTTGGTCAGCGGCGGCGAGCTTCGGCCCGGTGGTCTCGTCCTCAACGAACCGGGACAGAACCGGCCGGTGGCCGAGGCCACGCCCCTCGGATCCTTGACGGGGTACTTTCTCATCACCGCCCCGACGCTCGCGCAGGCCCAGTCGATCGCATCCGGCTGCCCGCACCTCCTCCATGGAGGTTCGATCGTGATCCGGCCGGTGTCGTAGAATTCGAAAGCCGACGTTAGGCAACCGTCTCCCAGAACGAAGGCCGGCCTGACTGGTCGGCTCGAACCACCACACCACGGGCTCCGGTACCGCGATCGCCGCTCTCCGGGTCCGCGGGCTCGTCCAGCCGGATCAGATGGAGGGCTCCTGCCCGCCGAAGGGCCAATACCGCGACCGACTCGATCGAACGAGACAGGGCCTGTCGCCATCGGGTTTCGTCGGCTCCGGGCGTTGCGAACCACATCTGCACCCGGGCAGCTTGCCCCTCCCCAGGACCTCGAAGCCAATGGATCGGCTCAGTCTCTTTCTTTGAGGGCACCGGAGGTTTGGCCCCGGCAAGCATACCGGGGAACACAATGTCCGGGCCCCGGGTCCACCCGGGCCGGAATTCCTTGGGGCGGTGCCACCGACTCGCGATCCCACCGACCTCGATCCGCCATCGTCCGGTCGGATACGCAATGAGTTCGGTTGTTAGGGCCACGGTCCTCACGCTCACGTGGACCTCGTCGTCGCGGGTCCAGACCCGCCAGACGAGCGACTGAGGCTGTTGCTCGCTTCCTAGCGCAAAACGGAACCCGCCCTTGGGCAGACCTGAACTCGGAACGAACGGTCCGGTCAAGTACCTAACTCCGTGGAGACAGCGACAATCGGCACCGGAGACTCCCAGTCAAATGGCCCTCAGGGATCGAAACTAACCTGGGCCGCCATTATCCCGTCACGAACTACTTGACCGTGCACTTCACGGTCGCGGTCGCGACAACCTTGCCGCTCGCGTCCACGATCTCTCCAGTCACGTCGGTACCGATGAAGCTCGGTGAAATCGCCACCGCTCCAGCTCCGATGTCGCCGGAGTCCGAGTCAAAATCAAATTCAGCCTCACCGGCCACGGCGGCCTTCGCTGGAGCGGTGGCGGTGTTGGCACCGCTCTTTGCCCGGGCGGAGAACCGGCCGTCGGCCGGACTTAAGTGACGGCCGTCGACCGAGATCTTCGAGCGGTGAGAACGCACCTCACAAGTGACCCGAGCGGACACCGAGTAGTAGCCCGACGGGGTCCCTCCGGTGCCCGTTCCCGCGGCCACCACCGCTTGGTCGGCACTCGGATCGGTTGGAGAGGCGACCTGGCAGGCGCCGAGGAGCACGACAACACCCGCGAACCGAGCCAATACCGTCTGAGTCGACATCGTTTTTGCCTTTGGTCTGAGTGAGTGGAGCCAGCTTGGGGACCTTTAAGGCAGGTCGCGTACCGACGACGGCGCACAACCCAAACCGTTGCTCCACCAAGAGATAGGGCGAGTCGGAACAGCGGTTGCCTGGCACGGATCAGACCACCTGTATCGAACCGTACCAGGAAATCGCCGAGCCGACGCTGACTCCGGGGCCCGATCCGTCTAGAATTGTCCGACGCACCGCCTTCAGCACCCACTCGAAAGCCGAGCTTTGATGTCTTCCAAGCGGACACCCGCCCTCGGGTTCATCCTGGTGACGCTCCTGATCGACGTGACCGGGCTCGGCATCATCATCCCCGTCATGCCGAAACTGATCACCCATCTGACCGGCGGCACCATGAGCGAGGCCGCCCGGTGGGGTGGCTGGATGACATTCGCCTACGCCGCGATGCAGTTCTTTTTCGCGCCGGTCATGGGCGCGTTGAGCGATCGGTTCGGCCGTCGCCCGGTCCTGCTGGCCTCGCTGTTCGGGTTTGGAATCGACTACATCTTCATGGCGGTGGCGCCGACGATCTGGTGGTTGTTTCTGAGCCGGGTGATTGCCGGGATCATGGGCGCGTCATTCACAACGGCCTCCGCCTACATCGCCGACGTCTCGCCGCCGGACAAACGGGCTCAGAACTTTGGGATGATCGGGGCCGTGTTCGGGATGGGCTTTATTTTGGGTCCCTTGGTCGGCGGGCTCCTCGGCCCCTACGGAGCCCGAGTCCCGTTCATCGCCTCCGCTATTCTGGTGCTGGTGAATTGGCTCTACGGCTACTTCATCCTTCCTGAGTCCCTGGCGCCGGCCAATCGGCGCGACTTCGAGTGGAAGCGGGCCAATCCGGTGGCCTCATTGTCGAACTTGCGGCGTTATCCGGTCATCATCGGGCTGGTGGCGTCGTTGGTGCTGCTCCAGACGGCCGCCTTCGCGGTGCAGAGCAACTGGTCGTATTACACCATCGAAAAATTCCACTGGAACGAGCGAATGGTCGGCCTCTCGATCGCCATGGTCGGGCTGGCCGTCGGGGTGGTCCAAGGCGGGCTGATCCGAGTCATCATCCCGAAACTGGGCCAGGTTCGGAGCGTCTACACCGGGCTTGGGCTCTACAGTCTCGGGTTCTTTCTCTACGCGGCCGCCACCTCGACCTGGATGATGTTCGCCTTCACCGTCGTCTATTGCATGGGCGGGATTGCCGGACCGGCCATCCAGGGCCTGATCTCGAGCCAAGTCCCGCCCAACCAGCAGGGTGAACTGCAGGGCGCGCTCACCAGCCTGATGAGCCTAACGGCCATTGTCGGCCCGCCCCTGATGGCGAATACCTTTTCCTGGTTCACCGGGCCAACGGCGCCGTTCTACTTTCCGGGGTCGGCGATGACCTTGGGCGGAATCCTCACCCTCATCGGAGCCGTCCTCGCTCGGAGTAGTCTCCGCCGAACGGTCGGCCAGGGGGCCGGACCCGCCCCGACTACGGCACCGTCACACTAAACGGGCCGAAGGTCGCTTCGACCCACCACTGAATTACATCCCGACCGTAAACGCGAACTTGCCCGGACCGCATGACCGTCGTCCCCGGCGAACTCGAGCGTAAAGGAGATGAGCGCGGCCACCAGGAATGGCCACCGGACCAAGCGGGTCATGGAGTCAAGGATGTCCGCCGACCGTCAACCCTGCCGCTTGTGGGTTTCTGCTGTTGACCCGGATGGTCAAGGGGCGCACTTTCGAAGCAACGATGTGTTCCGGGGGTCAAGCCGCGAGGTGGTCCGCGCCGATAGCTCCTTCGACCACAAGTCCCTTGGCAATGTCCGAACAGGAGACAATGATGAACCGCGCCCAACTTGGGCTCGTCTGGTTGGCTTGCATCGGGCCAACCCTCGCAACGGCCCAGCAGCCGGTGCGGTACGACGCCGCAGGCTCCGCCGCGGCGGCGCGCAAAGCCCAAGACCGGAAAGCGTACTCGATTTTCAATCCGACGCCATGGTCCGAGGCTCGCGAGTTGAGCACCGACCGCCCCGACAAGACTGAGAGCCCCTACACCGTCCCGGCCGGCAGGGTCCAGTTCGAGATCGATGTCGTCAACTACACCCGTGACGTCAGCGGGACGGGGTCGGGCCGGACCCGGTTCGAAAGCCTGGCGATTGCTCCCATCAACATGAAGGTGGGTTTGGTCCGGAACGTCGATTTGCAACTCGTTCTCGAAACCTATGTCCGGAACCGCTCCCGGGTCCTTGCGAGCCAACTGACCTCGACGAACAGTCAGTTCGGGGAAGTCACCGGTCGCCTTAAGGTCAACGTTTGGGGCAACGATGGCGGGAAAACGGCCTTCGGGATCATGCCCTTCGTGTCATTCGTTCCCGCCGATGGCGGCGGGCGCTACGCCAACGGCGGCGTGATCCTCCCGTTGGCAGTGGACCTCGGTGGCGGATTCGGACTCGGCACCATGGCTGAGATCGATTTCGAACGCGGCGACGTAACAGGGAAGCGGCATACCGTGTTCATCCACTCGGTCACCGTCGGCCACGATCTAAGCGAGAAGGTCGGGGCCTATGCCGAGCTGTTCAGCGGGATCTCGACCGAAACCGGGGCGCGGTGGGTCGGGGGCTTCAATTTCGGCTTTACCCGGGCGCTCGGAGCCAACATGCAACTCGACTTCGGCGCCAACATCGGTCTCAGCCGGGCGGCCGACGACTTCAACCCTTTCCTTGGGCTCTCGTTCCGGTTCTAGTCCCCGCCGTACCTCGTCGTCTCCACGCGCCAATGGAAAAGGCCGTCGTCTATCGAATCGGCGGCCGACAGCCCTAACGCTTGAGGTAGCGGTAGTAGACATCCCGCGACCCCTTGACGCCCTCGACCCACACGGCGAGGTACTCACCGGGGTTTTTGGTCGCGACCATCCGGTGGGAATAGCCATCCGGCAAGTTGCTGTTCAACACCAGACCGGCCGGATACCGTCCCGCCGACGCCAAGGGGATTTCCCAGACCCTGGGAACGCCCGACCGGGTCGAGAGCCACATCAGATACCAACTCCCGTCGTGATGCTGGTACAACTCCGGAAACAAGTTGACCACCTTGCCGGTTTCCGTCGTCACTTTTGCCGGGGTTGACCAGGCCCGGCCATCGGTCGAGGTGGCCAAGTACAGGGCCGATTTCGGATTGGTGATGAAGTCGGGATCGCTGGTATCGTATCGGACCCAGGTCATCGTCAGAACCGCTCCGGTCCGAGCCACGAACGGGAGGTGGTCGTGCTCGGTCAGGCTGTTGATGCCGGCAACCTTGGCGGCCGGACTCCAGACCGTGGCGCCGGTCGCTTTGGACACCACGTAGATGTCAGCCGTCCGGTTTTGATCGCGCTTGGCGCTCACGAAATAGACCAGGAGGCCGCCACCAGGGGCTTCGGTGATCGTGGGCACCCAGTCATCGACCAGAAACTCAGTGGTAACGGCCTCGTGAGAGGTCCAGGTCACCCCGTCTCTTGAGCTACTGTACCGAATTTGCCCCACCGCCAGCGTCACCCACGAAAACCAAACCAGATGGAAGGTGCCGTCGGTTCCTTGGATCAGATTGGGATAGAAGTCCCCGAATGGCAGAATCGTGACCCGAGTCGGCGCCGGCCAGGTGGCGCCGTCTTGACTGCGACTGATATAGATATCGCTGTTGCCGCCCCGATCAGAAAACCAGGCGATCAACAACGACCCGTCTTGAGCTCTGAGGACCGATGGGTCCTCGTCCTCAGTCGGGCTGCCCACCGAAAGCAGCACAGGCGGAGTGGCCGTACTGTTGTCCGTTGGCTCGGTCGGCATTGATTTCTTGCATCCCAGAAGGGCAAGCCCAACGACGACTACCATGACGAACTGCATCCGGCCTCCTTAGCGATATCCTGCGGCCTGGAGTTCAAAAAGATGGGCATAGCGACCGGCGGCTCGAAGCAATTCCTCATGCGTTCCTAGCTCCGTCACTCGACCACCATCGATGACAGCAATCCGGTCGGCAATCCGCACCGTAGAGAATCGGTGGGAGATAACAATGCCGATCCGGCCTTCGAGATTCGATTTCAACTCGGCAAAGATCGCCGCCTCGGCTTCGGGATCCAACGAGGCGGTCGGCTCATCGAGGATCCAGAAGTCCGCGTTCCGATACATGATCCTCGCCAGCGCCAGACGTTGCCACTCGCCCCCCGAAAGATCATGGCCGCCTTCAAACAGCCGCCCAACCCGGGCGTCGAGCCCCGCCGGCATCTTCTCAACCATGGCGTCGCTTCGCGAATCCCGCAACGCCTTGCGAACCCGGTCGTCATCGACCGTCAGATCCGGACGGCCCATGGCCACGTTGTCGCGGACCGACAATTCGTAGCTGGTGTAGTCTTGGAACAGGACTCCGATCCGGTTTCGCAGAGCCTCGGGGTCGACGTCCTTGAGATCGACACCCCCGACCCGGACCGCACCCTGATCGGCATCGTAGAACCGGAGCAGCAGCTTGACGAGAGTACTCTTCCCCGCCCCATTGTCGCCGACCAGCGCAATCAGCTCGCCGTTTCGAACCCGAAGCGTCAGGCCGGCCACCGCTGGTTCGGTCCCGCCAGGGTACTTAAACGTCACATCATCGAACTCGATCCCCTCGGTCAGCACCGCGGGCAACTGGCGCGGCGCAGCCGGAACGTGCACCAACGGTTCCATCGCAAGAAAGGCGAAATAGTCATCGAGGAACGTGGTGTGCTGGTCGACCGCGACGAAGGTACTCGACATCATGCTGAGACTCCCAGCCACGGCCGTGAACGCCCCGATGACCAGCACCACCCCGCCGGGGTCGATCGTCCCCGCCACCCCTCGAACCGCCACAAAAACATACGCCAATGCCAGGGTGGTTCCGGCCACCAGACCGCTCCACAGCGAGACCCGGGTCCCCGAGCGATACATCAGCTCCCGTTCGGCGAACAGATGTTCCGACACCCTCCGATGGCGACCCAGGAGGTAATCGGCCAGGACATAGGCTCGGATTTCCTTGGTGTTCCGGGGCTGGGCCAACAAGTCGGCGAGATAGTCGCGTTCCCGTTCTTCGGGGGTCTCTTTGTAGAAGAACTCATAGAGCCGAGCGGTGACCTGACGCTCCAGGAGAAGGGAGAGCAACGCCGAGACCAAAGCCAACACAACCAGGAGGTAGTGAAGACTGGCCAAGAGCGACGCCATCAAGACGATGGTGACCACATTGCCCGAGAGGCCCAGCACCGACCACGTCAGGTCCCCGGGCCGCCAGGAGACATCCCGTTTGGCCCGCGCCAACCGGTCATGCCAATTGGAATTATCAAAATGACCAAGATCAACCTTCGAGGCCTGCGCCAGAAGCCGGCGCTCGGCCTCGAGCTGGACTCGGCGGACAAACAGATTGCGGCCGTAGCCCATATACGCGCCGACCGAACGCTGGACCGCTGCCGCAATCCACAGTCCGATGAGAATCGGGACGAAGTCCACAAAATGAAGGGACTGGGCTTTGGCCACCGCGATCCGGTTCACCAACGTCGCCCCGAGCCACACCGCGATCGGCGGCATCGCCGCGCTCAGGACCCCCAGCAGGGAATACCGGATCAACGATCGGGGCGATGCCGCCCAGGCCAGTTCCAGCCCCTGCCGGAGGTTTCTCCGGACCCGTCGGGCCCGGCCCTCCGCGGTTGAGGGAGTCGCGGGAGCGGTCATTTGGAATGGGTCCGGGCGTCGTAGGCCATAAACCGCGGGAGCAAGGCACCAATGATGGCCGAGCCGACGACGCACAAGACACCGCCTGATACCACCGAGGCCCGGACCCCGAACGCCCCGGCCACCAGGCCCGCTTCGGCGTTGCCCAGATACGGGCCGCTGAGATAGCTCACCTGCTCGATCCCGGCAAGCCGGCCCCGCAAGTGATCGGGGATGGTCTGATTCCAGATCGTCATCCGAAAGATCCCGCTGATGGAGTCGGCCGCCCCAGCCAGGGCCAGACAGACGAGCGCCACCCACAAGCTCGTCGCGAATCCGAAACCGATGATCGCGACACCCCAACCGGCCGCCGCCAGCACCACGGCGCGGCCGTGTCGATGAACTCGAGAGGTCCATCCAGAGGTTAGGCTGCAAATCCCCACCCCGACCGCCGGCATCGCGTACAACAAACCAACCGTCCCGGGCCCAAACCGCTCGGCCATGGCCGGAAAGAGGGCCATCGGCATCCCAAAAAACATCGCGTTCATATCAATGACGTAGGTTCCGATCAGCTCTTGGCGGCTGACCGCATACCGCCATCCTTCCACCAACGACGACCATCCCAACGCCGCCGACTCCGACCGGGGCGGGAGCGGCTTGATCTGAGACACCATCAGGACCGAGCAGAGATAGCTCACCGCGTCGATCCCAAACCCGATCGCCGGTCCGAACCCGGCCACGATCAAACCCGCCACCGCCGGGCCACCGACCCAGCTGACGCTGTAGACCAAGCTCCCGATCGCGGCCGCCGCCGACATCCGTTCCGGTACCACGATCCGAGGCACGATCGAATCTCGGGCCGGCCGGGCCAGAGCCGACAGCCCCGCCGAGAGACTGGCCAAGACGAAGATTGCCGCCACACTCGGTGAGGCAAGCCGGGCATTCAACACCAGGAGCACCGCCACTAGGCCGAGGGCGCCATCGGCAAATCGAACCAGCTGCCGTCGGTCGAACCGGTCGGCCAGGTTCCCACCGACAAACGCCATGACCAGCATCGGGACGAATTCAGCGACGCCCACGAGACCCACCATGACCGACGAGCGAGTCAATTGGTAGATCTGCCACGGCAACACCACGTAGGTAATCGAACTGCCGAGCGAGGAGATGGCTTGGGCACCGAGGAGCCAGCGGTAGTCGCGCGACTCCCGAAGCGGGGTCGTATCGATGGCCACGAGGCCGAACAATTTCTTGGCGGTTGCGATCGGTGACATGAGACCGACAAAGATAGAGCCTCACCCGCCACGGTAGGGACGGAGGGCATGCCTGGCCTCGATCCGGTCACCACCGTACATTCGGTCCATGCGAGCATTGCTTTGGACTCTTATCGCGCTGGCCGGCGCCGCGGCCTGGGGCGTCCTGGCGCTCCATCGCGGCGAAACCGTCAGCGCCGCCTGGCTGGTGCTGGCGTCGGTCGGCACCTATATGATCGGCTATCGCTTCTACTCCCGGTTTCTCGCTCGCCGGGTCTTCGAACTCGATGACCGTCGTGCCACCCCCGCGGAGCGGCTCAACAACGGGCGTGACTTCGTCCCCACCGGCCGGTGGGTGCTGTTCGGGCACCACTTCGCGGCGATCGCCGGAGCCGGCCCCCTGATCGGCCCCGTTCTCGCCGCCCAATTCGGCTACCTACCCGGCGTCCTCTGGATCGTGTTCGGCGTCGTGCTCGGCGGCGCGGTCCAGGACTTCATCATCCTCTACGCGTCGATTCGCCGCGATGGGAAGTCACTCGGCCAGATGGCGAAAGAGGAGATCGGCCCGGTCACCGGGCTCATCGCCATGGTCGCGATCCTGGCCATTATGGTCATCCTTCTCGCGGTGCTTGCCCTGGTGGTGGTCAACGCGCTCCGGGACAGTCCGTGGGGGGTGTTTACCCTCCTCTGCACCATCCCGATCGCGATGCTGATGGGCTTCTGGATGAAAGTCTGGCGCCCCGGCAAGGTGGTGGAGGCCTCGGCGATCGGGCTCGTCCTGCTGATGCTCGCCTTGGTTGGCGGCCGGTACGTGGCGGAATCGGCCAGCCTGGCCCCCTACTTTCGCCACGACGGCCTCACCATTGCCTGGGGCATTATCGTCTACGGGTTTGCGGCCAGCGTGCTCCCGGTTTGGATGCTGCTCCTCCCCCGTGACTACCTCAGCACGTACCTCAAGATCGGCACCGTCACCCTCCTTGCGGTCGGAATCGTGATCGTGATGCCGCCGCTCAGGATGCCGGCCATCACCGGTTTCATTGCCGGGACCGGCCCGATCTTCGCCGGCAAGCTGTTTCCGTTTGCGTTTATCACGATCGCCTGCGGAGCGATCTCCGGTTTCCACGCCTTGGTGTCATCGGGCACCACGCCCAAGATGATCCGATGCGAGGCCGATGCCCGCTTCATCGGCTACGGCGGAATGTTGATGGAGTCGTTCGTGGCGGTCATGGCCCTCTGCGCCGCCACCGCGCTCGAGCCCGGGATCTACTTCTCGATCAACGCCCCGCTCACGGCCCTCGGCGGCGGGGTGCAGCAGGCCGTCGAAACGATCCGAGACTGGGGCTTCGTGGTCACCCCCGAACAGATTGAGGGTCTCGCGAAATCGGTCGAGGAGTCAAGTCTCCTCGGCCGGACCGGCGGAGCGACCTCGCT
>JAYVJS010000343.1:0-2413 GCA_043769075.1 Gemmatimonadota bacterium
ACGAGGGCTTGGTTGACATTGTTGATCGGCCCCTGCATAGCCCGCATGGCCAGCATGAAGGCCAGCAATGAGGGCCAGTCCATCCGGCCGGCCATGACGTCGAAGCCGCCCAGCACGATAGCCAGCACCATGCCAAAGCTGGCAATCGATTCAATCAGGACCTGAGCCGAGGCCCTGACTCGGACCATGGCGATCAGTTCGTCGAAGTACCGACCCGCCTTGTCGAGCGCCGCCCGCGCTTCTCGCCGTTCGCCACCGAAGACCTTGATGATTCGGACCCCTCTGAGGAGCTGAAGGATCGCGTCGAAGAATACGTAGCCGGTCTGGCGAATCTTGCGTGAATTCCGAAACGAGCGCTGAGCCAGCAGGACGACGGGCACGGCAACGAGCGGCATCACCACCAACGACCACAGGGTGAGCCGGGGGCTGAGCCAAAGGGCGGCCGCGAAAAGCCCCAATGCCGTCAAGCCATCCAACGCAGCCTGGGCCAGGGCAAACACCAGAGTGCGGAGGGCCGCGACGTCTTGCTGAACTGCCTGCATGATGTCGCCGTGGCTCTGGCGATCGAAGAACGCCGCAGAAAGACTGAGCAGATGATGGAGGAGCCGGTCCATCATCCCGAGCTCCAGCGTTTTTACCATCTGCTGTTGAGTAACTTGATTGTCGTAGGCGAGTATGCTGCTGCCGACATAGGCGAAAAAGAGCGCACCGGCGACCGCATAGAGTGCCGCATCGGGGCCGAGAGCCTGGAGGATTGGAGCCGCCTTGCCGCCCGCTCCGCCCACGACGCCACCGAGGAACTCCTTGATCAGTAGAACGGTGGCCATGCTCAGGGCCGAACGACCCAACGACGTCGCCGCGAACCGAATCACGAGCGATCGACGGACGGCCACTAGCGTTAGGACATGACGGAGTCCCGGAATGAACATCAGTGCCCTCGTTCCGCGGCAACGGCCGCTCGCCAGGTTCGGTAGCAGACTCGAGCGGCGGCAGACGCCATCGCCCGGCGGGCTCGTTTCCAAGCGGGGGTATGCGAAGGTAACGGCCTCCACGAGGCGTTCATCTCACACCGGGATGCTTCCTCGATCAGGGAGGGCTGGCCGGCGAAAGTGCCTCTAACGATCTGGCGCCAGCGAACTAAGGATCCGATCGGAAGGGGACGGGTATCCGAAAACGAGGGTGGCAGTGACACCCCGCCGAGGTCGGCGGCGGCCGCTAGCCACTGGCGCATCTTCGCTGGTGCGGCGAGGTCACCGGAGTCCGCCTCCCGCACTTCGCCTGCCGCGAGACGGTGTCGAATGAGGTCCCAGTCAATCTCCCGCTCCGCGGTCAGGATCGCCGCTCCATCCAGCAAGGCCCGGAGCCGGGTCGCCGCCGCCGGCCCTTGAACGAAGGCATGGTCGACGGAGTGCCAGAGCAGCTCCGTTGCGCAAGGCACCTGGAACGATCGCCCCGACCAGGTGACCGGGTCAGGGGTTCTAGTCGCCCGCCGCCACGCCTCGTCGGCCGGGATATCTGGCGAGGTAGAGGTATGAAGTTCGACCGCCACACGTCGACTCCCCATGATTGGCGGAAGATGGTGGTGCTTGGCGTAGGAGCGGTTCGGGTCAACGGCAAAGGTGTAGCCGGCCGCCACGAGCCTATCCCACGCCCGACCGGCATGATCGGACCGCACCAGCAAGTCAACGTCGGCGATCGATCGAGCATCGGCCCAGGGATAGAGCGCCGTCGCGGCCCGGCGGGCCTGCCCCTTGATCAGCGCCACTGGAACGTCCGCCTCACCCAGGAGCGTGAGTGTGGCAACGGCCTCGTCATCGACTCGGAGTCCGCGGACCACCGACCGATGGGCGGAGGCCCGGAGCGATTCGAGAGCCGGACTGCCGCCCTCGACCCCGAGCTTCCGCAATCGCCGATAGAGCCAGACTTCGGCACCTTCGTGCTCGACCAAGCCGACAATGTCTCGCTCCGAGGCGAGCTCGTGCCAGGCGGCGGATAGCCCTGGGGCGGATGCCCCCGTCTCCAGTCGGAGGAGGTCGAACAACCGAGCGATCGCTGAACGGCTCATCGGGTCGGGGCGGATTCGGGAAACCGGGCGATGACCGAGAATTCCGCGGCCAGCTCGTCGCGACCGCTCCCCACGCCCGGTTCGAGATACGGTCGCCCATCGCGGGCCAGCCACGCGTGGGCCTCCAGGATGCCGGCTGGTGTCCGCTTGACGCCGACCTGGAGTTCGACCGGCACGCCGACTCGTCGTACCAGCCAGTAGAGCACTACCGATCGTTTGAGACAGGTTCCCCTCCAAGGCCACGGCAGGCGCCGAAGGACCGCATCAACCCACGACGCTGCTTTAGCGGGGTCGAACGGGAGTGGCTTCTGCTCTGGGCGGGCCCCGCCCAGCCGAGGGACCAACCGG
>JAYVJS010000344.1:0-3826 GCA_043769075.1 Gemmatimonadota bacterium
AGAACGGATTTCAGCTGGCCGACCTGCTTGGCGGCCTCCTCCCTTTTGCCCTCGGCCACGAGCACGGTCACCAGCGTGGAGGTGGCCGATGCCGCCATTGTCGGCGAGGCCTTTGGGTCGGCCGCGAGTCGCGACAACATCCGGCGGGCCGACCCCTGATCGCCGGCGTCCGCGTAGGCTTGGGCCGCGTCGAGCCAATACCGGGTGGCCTGTGCCGGCGCCTTGGTCCCGAGCAACTCGAGGGCGATCCCTTTGGCCATCCCGCCCTCCCGACCGACTTGGCCTCGAATTTCCTCGAGCCCGTCTTGCAAGGCCGCAACGGACTCATCACCGAGTGCCGGGAGCGCCCGCTCAAGCCGCCGAATGCCCCCGACCGGATCGCCCCATCGGATCGTCAAGCCGGCGGCGATCCGTTCGCCCCAGGGGTTCTTGGCTAAGTCGAGGTGACGGAGCACCGAGGGCCGGCCCGAGACCGGAACCTGCGCCAGGAGAGAAATCGCCGAGGCACGGTACGGGGGCGTCTTCTCAACCGCGACCAGCCATTCACGGACCGCGGCCTCATAGTCGGATTCGATCGTGGCCAATTGGGCCAATTCGCCGGCGAGGGCGTCCCGGCCGAGCCGCTCTCGGCCGAGAAGGTAGGCGACTTTCGCCTGGGGCCGGTCTCGGGCGCCTAACGCCGCGGATCCCCACTCTTGGTACGGCCCTTCGGCGCGCGGCTCGACCGCCACCCACCGGTCCACCAACATTCGGACGCTGTCGGCCAACCCCGCGACCGCGTAGACCCGGACCGCAATCCCAAAGAGGGCCGCCGACGGTTCGCTTTTCGAGAGGCCCCGCCGGAGCTCCGGCACCATCTCGGCCACCTTCCCGAGTGGACCAAGGGAACGCTCGAGGCCGAGCAGTGCGCCGAGGTCAGCCGGGCGATTCGTCAGCATCGTCCGATAGATTTCGGCCGCGGCGCCGTGCTGGCCCCGCCGCTCTAAATCGAAGGCCCGGGTGCCCGGATCGGGCGCTTGCTGCTGGGCCTGACCGAACAAATCGGTCGCGAGCGATAGCACCAACCCCACGGCTGCGATAGGCCGACTCATGGATTCGCCCGAACGGTCAGCCGCCGGAAATAGTCGGTCACGAGCCGCCGTTCCTCCGGGCTGAGACGTTGGAGCTCCTCCCATGACGGGAGCCGGACCTGACCCGATCGATCCAGCAGGCTCCGGAGGGCCGCGGGCACGCTCAGGGTATCGGCCTTGGCGGTGGCGCTCTCGCGCTCCTTCTTCTCGTCCTTCTCTTCACCCTGAAGCGACCGCCCGGCGTCAAGCATCCGCTTGAACAGGCGCTCCTGACGTGCAACCGTTTCGCGATCGATCCGGCCGGCCTCGAGCTTTCGGGCCAGCTCCCGCGCCTCCTCGGCCAGATCCCGAGTCCCCGGCGCCTGGGTCTCGGCCCGAAGGCGCTCGAGATCTTGGGCGAGCTTGCGTTGCTTCTGGGCCATTGTCTGGAGTTGGCCCTGGGCCTGTTGGCCGGCAAGCATCGACAGCAGACTGTTGCCCTCTTGGCTCAAGCTTCCCTGTTGGCCGGCCATCTGCTGCATCTTCTGCATCGCTTCGGCCAGACCGGAGCCCGACGATGAGCCGCTCACATCGTCTCGGGCCCGGAGCATCTGGAATGCCGCCACGTTGAGCGCGTCGACAGCCTCACCCGCCTGCTCAGCGGCCTCCCGCAGATTCGCCGAGGCCGACGAAATCGCTTCGCGGGCTCGGCCCATCTGCAACCGGGCCTGGACCAGCGAGGCCCCGATTTGCGGCGAGACCAGGGCGTTCTTACCGCTGACCGCCAACACCTGCTCGACGATCTTCTGGACTCCTTCTTCGATGACCCCTTGCTCGAGTCGAGACTGACTGAGCGAACTCCCCCGGCCAACCGTATTGCTCAACGCCAGTTGGCGTTGACTCAGCCGAGCGGTTTCTGCCAGAGCCCGATCGAGCGCATCGATCACCTCCTGGCGCCATTCGTCCTGCTGGTCATCTTTTTGTTCTTTGACGTCCTTTTGGACCTGCTCCATTTGCTTCGCGGCGTCCTCGCCCTGTTTCTTGCCTTGCGACTTCTTCCCGCTCTTGGCCGATTGGGCCGCGTCCTTCATCTTTTGCGCGGCCTGTTTGGCCTGCTGGGCTCCCTCCTTGAGCGCCTCCTGGCGCTGCTCCTGAGAGACCTGTTTGGCCGCTTGATCGAGGCCTTGGGCGACCGAATCCGCTCGCTCCGCCAACGCTTGCTCTTGCGCCCCCGCCGTCGCGCTATCCTTCGCGCTGAGCTGTTCATTCCATTTCTTCTGCTCTTCGACGACCTCTTTCGACTCCTGCTCGAGACTGCTGAGCTCACCTTCCAGGGCGGCCCGCTTGAACAGTTCCCGAGTTCGCTCCAACGCCTCCTTCAGCTTCTCCTGGGCGTCTGCCAATTTTTTGAGGGCGTCCTTGGTCCCCTGGGGGTCGAGGTTCTTAAGCGACTCCCGCAACTCATCCAGCCGCTTCCGCATTTCAGGCGTGAGCGCTTTCTCAAGCTGGCTCTTGATCTCCTCGAGTCGCTGCCGAAAAGCCGAATCGGCGATCCCGCTCTTTTCCGCCGACCGGTCGAGCTGGTCCTTGAGCGCTTCGGCTTGGTCCATCAATTCCTGTTGGTCTCGGGCCACTTGCTCGGCCTTCTTGGCCTCCTCGAACCCGAGCGACGCCTCACCTTTGTCGGCCGAGTTCCGTTGCCGTTCCCGGCTTAAGTCCTCGGTCTCGCGCTGGAGTTGCTTGGCGGCGGCCACCAGCGAGTCGATCGTCTTACCGGCCTGCTTGGTGGCCGATCGCTGCTCTGACCGGGCCTCGACCGCGGTCGGAGCGATCAGGATGAAGGTTTTCGACCGGGTCACATTGGCCACCGGTGCGTTGTCCCGAGCCACCACCCAGTAGGCCAGGGTGTCGCCGGCCGTGAGCCCGAACCGGGCCAAATCGAGTCGGGTCGAGAGCAGAACCCGATCGGTTCCGGTGGCGGGCAACGGCACGGCATTGCTGACCGCCGCCGAACCGAGCCGTCCCAGTTTGGCCATGACCACGACGGACGCCAGGCCGTGGTCGTCTCGGACATCAATGACAAGGGCGAGATCGTTGCCTAACGCCGGCATCGTATCTTGGCCGGGCACCGGCACCTCGACCTCCGGGGCGCGGTCGGCCACGACCACCACCGGGATCCGAATCGGATCTCCCCCGATCGGCGCGCCGTCAGCAGCCTCGAGTTCGAGTGCCATGACCCCAGTCGATCGGGGCACCACCCGGCCCCGGAATTCCCGGCCCACGACTTCCAGTGGAACGACGGCGCCGCCGATGGCCCACCGCGCAACCGCCAGCTCCGATGTGGCCTCGCCGGCCACCCGCAACGCCGTGCCGGCCGGCACCAACAACGTGTCGCCGCCGGTCGGCAACGTCTCGTCGTCGAGATGGAGATACGTCGGGTAGCTCGCCGTGAGGGTAAGCCGGCCCAAGAAGGTCGGCATCCGAACCCGAATCAACACGGTATCGGAGGACCGCCCACCGCTCCGGACCAGGGCGTACAGGTCGCTTTCCAGGGGCCCCAAGGTCCGGACCGCCCGGCCGGCCGAGTCGAGGGTGACCACCTCCGAGCGCCATTGCTCGCCTTTGCCACGGAGCCAGAGCTCAGCATCCCGCCGGCCTGACGCGCGAAGGTCGAGGCGAACCGATTCGCCCCGATCGACGGCGGTGCGGTCGGCCGACAGTTGGACCGGCGCCCGAAAGGACGCCCACGCATCCGCCGGTGACCAAAGTCGTCGGCC
>JAYVJS010000345.1:0-5807 GCA_043769075.1 Gemmatimonadota bacterium
GCGACACGGTCATCATCGGGTCCGCCCGGGGCGTTCAGTCGGGCACTCGGGTTCGCCCCTCGGCGGCCGCCGAGCGCTCCGGCAGCAACTAACCAGGGAGGCGATCATGCTTATTTCGGATTCCGCCATTCGGCGACCCGTCGTCACCATTGTTGCCATGTTGGCGTTGGTCGTGTTCGGGGTGTTCGCACTGCTTCGGCTCAAGACCGACGAATTCCCGGAAATCAATCCGCCGTTTGTGACTGTGGGGCTGATTTATCCTGGGGCATCCCCGGACGGGGTCGAAAAGGAAGTGATCGATCCGGTCGAGGAGGCGATCGCCGGTATCTCGGGGGTGAAAAAGGTCTACGGCACCGCTGAGGACGGGTTCGGCCGGGTCCTGGTCGAGTTCCAGTTCGAAAAACCGCTGGCGGAAGCCACCCAAGATGTCCGGGACGCTATTTCAGCGATTCGCAACGACCTCCCTCCGGAGCTCAAGGAACCAATCATCAAGAAGTTCAACGACACCGACCGGCCGATCGTGTCGTTGGCGCTGTCCGCCCCGACGTTGTCGTCGGGCGAACTCACTCGGCTGGCCGACCCCGGAATCACCCGGGAGCTTCGCTCGATCGCCGGCGTCGCGGAGGTGACCGTGGCCGGAAAACAGGATCGTGAGTTGACCATCGAGCTCCGCCCTCAGGCCCTCCAAGCGGCAGGCGTGAGCGTCGGGCAGATCGTCCTGGCCCTCCAGGTCCAGAATATCGCCGCCCCGGTTGGACGGCTCGAAACTGGAGAGGCCGAGCGCTCGATTCGGCTTAAAGGGCGCCTCGAGACTCCGGCGGAATTCGCCCAGATCGTGGTGGTCGAGCGGCAGGGCCGGGTTATCCGGCTTGGTGAACTCGCCACCGTCCGCGATGGCTTCGAGGAACAGCGGAGTGTCGCCCTGTTTGATGGTGTCGAGGCCGTGGGAGTCGATATCAAGAAATCGAAGGGCTACAGCACAACTGAGGTGAGCGAACGGGTCATCGAACGGATGGACCGGGTCCGCCAAAACCTCCCGCCAGGCGTCAAGCTCGAAGTGATTCGCAACTCCGGCGAACGAGTCGTCGCCTCCGTGTGGGAAGTGGAAAAGGCCCTCCTCGAAGGGGCATTCCTAACGGTGTTGGTGGTCTTCGTCTTCCTGAATTCATGGCGCTCAACGGTGATCACCGGCTTGGCCTTGCCGGTCTCGGTCCTCGCTTCGTTCATTGCGGTTTGGGCGTTCGGATTTACCCTCAACACGATGTCGCTCCTCGGACTGTCCTTGGCGATCGGGATCTTGATCGACGATGCGATCGTGGTGCGAGAAAACATCGTTCGCCATGTCGAGATGGGCAAAGATCATTTTCGAGCCGCCCATGACGGGACCGACGAGATTGGACTGGCCGTCACCGCAACCACCTTTTCGCTCCTGGCGGTCTTTGTTCCCGTCGCATTCCAAGGCGGGATTACCGAGCAGTGGATGAAACCGTTTGCGCTGACGATCGCATGCGCGGTCGCGGTCTCACTACTCGTCTCGTTCTCGCTCGACCCGATGCTCTCTGCGTATTGGCCGGACCCCCACGTGGCCCCCGAGAAGCGGGGCTGGATCACCCGACAGCTCGACCGGTTCAATCTGTGGTTCAACCGACAAGCCCAAGGGTACCGCCGGGTCGTCGCGTGGGCCCTCGACCACCGGTTGTCGATGCTGGTACTGACCGTCGGCACCTTCTTCGCCTCCTTTACGCTGCCATCGAAGGGTCTGTTGGCGCTTGTCGGCGCTCTCATCGGCGTGTCCGTCGCCGCCTGGGCCGCCGGACGGCCTCAGTGGCCCATCAAAATCCTCGGCGTGACGGCTGGAGTCGGCCTTGCCTACGTGCTCGTACTGATCGCCCCGATCTACAAAAAGGTCGGGTTCGGGTTCTTCCCGATCGATGATCGATCCGAATTCAACATCAAAGTCGAGACGCCGCCTGGCTCGAGCCTGCTCTATACCCGGCAGAAGGCCGGCATGGTCGAACGGATCGCCCGAACGGTTCCGGAGGTCCGCTACACCTACAGCACGATCGGAGACGGGGCATCCGGCTCGGTCGACGTCGGGTCCATCTTCGTCCGACTGACGCCCAAAGCGACCCGGACCCGGAGTGCCGATGATATCGCCGCCGTCGTTCGGGACTCCCTCAAGGCCACAACGGGATTCACGACCTCGGTCTATACCAGTGATTTCAATCAGGGTCGCAAACAACTCGCGCTCAATATCCGAGGCGAGGACGGCGTCGCACTCAACACGGTGGCTGAGCAAGTCAAGGCGTTGATTGGCCCGGTTGCCAACGTCGTCGATCTCTCCCTATCCACCAAAGGCCAGAAGCCGGAGGTCAACGTTGAGCTCAACCGCGGCCTCGCCGGCAGCCTTGGAGTCACGGTGGGGCAAGTGGCCCAGTCAATTCGGCCGGCCTTTGCCGGCATCGACGCCGGCGATTGGATTGACCCGGCCGGGGAGACCCGCGATGTCCGGATCCGGCTCGCCCCCGAGTATCGGGAGCGGATCACCGACCTTGCCCAGCTGCCGCTCGTGGTGGCCGGACCGAACGGACCGGTGACGATCCCGCTTGGCCAAGTCGCCGAGATCCGGCAGAGCATCGGTCCCGCCGTCATCAATCACTTGAACCGCGACCTCAACGTCGCCGTCGAGTGGAACGTAGCCGGCCGATCCACCGGGGAGGTCATGGCCGACGTCCAGCTCAAGCTCGCGGAGCTCAACCTCCCTCCCGGGATTACGATCAGCACCGGCGGCGACCAGGAGGGCCAGGACGAGGCGTTTAGCAGCATTTTCTTTGCCTTGGGCGTTGCTGTGCTGCTTATGTACCTCGTGCTGGTCATGCAATTCGGGTCGTTTCTCGATCCGTTGGCGATTATGGCATCGCTTCCCTTGTCGTTGATCGGGGTCTTTCTTTCGCTCTCGTTGTTCAACTATACGATCAACATCATGAGCCTGATCGGCGTGATCCTGTTGATGGGCATCGTCGCCAAGAACGCCATCCTCCTTATCGACTTCGCCAAGTGGGCCCAAGTCGACAAAGGGCTCTCGATCCGGGACGCGTTGATCGAAGCCGGCGGGATCCGGCTCCGCCCGATCTTAATGACCACCGTGGCCCTGATCGCGGGGATGATCCCGATCGCACTCGGTACCGGAGAAGGGTCCCAGTTCCGTTCGCCCCTCGGCGTCGCCATCATTGGCGGGGTCGTGACCTCCACTTTTCTGACCCTGCTGGTCGTCCCGACGTTCTACGAAGTCCTGTACGAGATGAGGGCAAAGTTCTTCGGATCCAAAGTTGCCGCGCCCCGTCGCCTCGACCCGGCCGCCGCGCCACCGTTGGCCCAAGAGCACACCCCATGAGGCCCCGATGCTGAAAGAATACCCCGATCATCGTGACGCGGACTTGGTGCTTCGCGCCTATGACCTCCGCCGGGAACCGGTCCTCCGCGAAGCCCGCAAGGCGATCGTATTGGAATGGCTCCCCACGACCCTCGCCGACGTGACCGCCATCGCCAATTGGAGCCATCCTCAGAACGGCTTCTTCCGACAAGTCACCAGTTACTGGGAACTGGTCTATGGCATGGCCCGCCACGGCATCGTACACGCCGAATACATGGCCGACTCGGCCGGCGGCGAGGGCATGATCGTGCTGGCCAAAGTCTGGCCGTGGCTCACCGAGTTCCGGGAGGCCCATGCCGGGGCCCGCTTCCTCCGGAATACCGAGTGGATTGCCACCGAAACCCAAACCGGCCGGGAGATTTTCGACCGTCTCAAGGTCCGGGTCGAACAGATGCGGGGGAGCCGCTGAATGGTGCCCCCACCGAAACGGAAGACCGACTACAAGGCTGCCTGGCAGGAAGCTCGGGCGCTGATCTGGAAGCACCGATCGAGAATTGCGCTCGGGATGGGTCTGATGGTGATCAGTCGCCTCGTTGGGCTCGTCCTTCCGGCGAGCCCCAAGGTCCTGATCGACTACGTCCTGGTGCCCATCGGGAAGCCGGGTTTCTGGGAAAACACCCTGCCCAGGGACCACGGAGATCGCCTCTGGCTCATCGCCGGAGCCGTTGCCGTTGCCACCTTGATCCAATCGATCACTTCATTCGCGCTGACTCGGATCCTCGGCGTAGCGGCCCAGCGAGCCATTACCGACATGCGCCGGAGCGTGATGGAACACGTCGTCCGCCTGCCGGTCCGGGCCTTTGACGCGACCCAGACCGGCCAATTGGTCAGCCGGATCATGAGTGACGCCGAGGGGATTCGCAATCTGGTCGGCACCGGCCTGGTCCAGATTACCGGTGGCCTGGTCACCGCGGTCATCGTGCTTGGGGTGCTGTTCTTCCTCAACTGGCAACTGACCGCCGTGACCTTGGTGGTATTGCTCCTTTTTGGCGGCGGTATGGCCCTCGCGTTTACCAAGCTCCGACCCCTGTTCCGCGAGCGAGGAAAGCTCAACGCCGACGTGACCGGCCGACTTACCGAGACGCTCGGCGGCATCCGAGTCGTCAAGTCCTACGTGGCTGAGCGGCGCGAGGAGTTAGTGTTTACGAAGGGTGTCCATAAGATGTTCCGGAACGTGGCGACGACGATGACCGGTGTGTCCGCCGTGGGGGCCGTATCGGCCCTGGTGGTTGGAGTCATTGGAGCGCTGATGATTGTGGTGGGAGGTGGCGGAGTCTTGGCCGGCCGGATGACCATCGGCGACTATTTCACCTATGCGCTATTCACGGGGATGATGGCTTTTCCGCTGATCCAACTCGCCTCGATCGGGACCCAGTTCAGCGAGGCCTTCGCCGGACTCGACCGGATCCGCGAGCTCAAGGCCATGGCGACCGAGGACGATGAGGACGCGGAACGGTCGGCCCTCGGCCCAATCAAGGGCCGGGTGGCGTTCGAGGATGTTTGGTTCGAGTACAACCCGGGCGTGCCGGTGCTCAAGGGCATCTCATTCGAAGTGCCGAACGGCACGACCACCGCCCTGGTTGGATCGAGCGGCTCCGGGAAAAGCACGATGCTGGGACTCGTGATGGCGTTCAACCGGCCGACAAAAGGCCGGGTCACCATCGATTCTCGGGACTTAGCCGGCCTAAAGCTGCGAGACTACCGAGCCCATCTTGGTATCGTGCTCCAAGACAACTTTCTGTTTGACGGAACCGTCGCCGAAAACATTCGGTTCTCACGGCCGGACGCCAGCCGAGAGGATGTCATCCGAGTCAGCAAGATCGCCCATTGCGACGAATTCATTCGAGACTTCACCGACAAGTACGACACCATCGTCGGCGAACGCGGTGTCCGGCTTTCGGGCGGCCAGCGCCAACGGATCGCCATCGCGCGAGCCATTCTGGCCGAGCCGTCGATCCTGCTGCTTGACGAAGCCACCTCGAGCCTCGACAGCGAGAGTGAAGCCTTGATTCAGGCCGGCCTCAAGGCCCTCCGGTCCGGTCGGACGACGTTCGTCATCGCTCACCGACTCAGCACCATTGTCAGTGCCGACCAGATCCTGGTCATTGAGGACGGGCAAATCGCCAGCGGGGCACCCACGAGGAGCTCTTGGCGGCGGGCGGTCGCTACCGGCAATTGTACGAAAAGCAGCACCGACTCGAAAGCGACCGGTTTACGAATCCGGGTGAAGAGCTGGTGCAGGACCGTGAACGAATTGAGATCGGAGCACCCGCAGCCAGCTAGGCCGTTGCCAACCCCCCTGGCCATCGGCCAGGGGGTCACGCCCCCGCGTCGTCGAGTGCAGCCCGGCACCGGTCAATCGAGAGACTAAGGC
>JAYVJS010000346.1:0-3497 GCA_043769075.1 Gemmatimonadota bacterium
GGCGAGGGTTCGGGAACGGTCGCTCCCCGATGACCGAGCCGACATCAAGGCGCGCCGCCAAGGCCAGGGCAGCCAACGTCTCACGGTGTCGCAGCTCCGGCGTTCCCACCTTCGCGAGGGCCTCAGGCAACGTGAGCCAGACCACCGGAACCGGCGGCGACCCATCGCTCCGGCCGCGAATCCGACGCGCCACCCAGATCTCGAGGGTGGCGCGCTCTTCGGAACCCGACGCACTGCCGAGCAGAGTCAGATCGCCGACACCGCTCCCAAAGAGGTACCGGAGCAAGTGACGGCAGGCCTCTTCACCGCTCCCGCGGGCAACCGGGAGGGCCAGGCCGTCGTCTTCTCGCACGAACGCCACGCCGCCACTGTCGACCGCCAAGAGCGCGACTGCTCGCTGCGACGCGATCATCCGGGCGGTGGCCTCCCCGGTCATCGCCTCGATCAGCTGACTCGCACGCCCGGACTTCGACAAGACCAGCGGTCGAATGCCATGGTCTCGCTCCAGCGCACTGGAGATCTGATCCAAGTGCGGGCCGCCAGGGCCAAGCCGCCGAACCTGAAGTTCCTCGAAAGTTCGGGCCAGGCCGCCATGCCGCACGGTGCTTCGATCGTAAACGAATGCGAACCGAGGCGCCCGGCGGAGCCAGCCACCGAGGACCAGCCTCGTCCATCGCTCGGTCTCGAGCTCGATTCGGGGCTTGAGGAGCGCCGGATCAACCAAACCTCGGAGGCGGCGCGCCGGCTCGCTGGCCCCTTCGAGAGCCCGCCTCGCGTCGAGCTCCTGCACCGTCGCCTCCCACCGTTCCGGGGGGTTGTCGGCGGACCCACCGACCAGGAGCCCCAAGACCCGACGGTCGTCGGCCATGATCCGGAGCCGGCAGACGATCCCCCGACCGCCGAGGGCGTTATCTGGGGTATCGAGGTAGATGTCGCGATGAAAACTTCGGGTGGGCAGGCCGGCCTTGAGCCCGAGCGGAAGGGGGGCATCCTTGAGACGCTCCAGCGCCTCGGCACCGTCGACCCCACAGCGAAACTGGGACAGGGGTGCCACGCGACTCTACCCGAGATCGACGGACAACACTCGTCCGACCAGCACCCGGCGTACCGACTCCAACAAGATCGGCCCCGGCACGCTGCGCTTGAGCTTGACTTTGTATAGGATGGTCTGCCGCCCGGCATCGGCCGTCGTCACGGCCTCCAGTTGCCAAAACTTGGCGCCATCGCCTAACGCTACCTCAATGTCCCGCCGGATCCGGTCGACATCTCCGCCGGGCGCCACGATCCTGATCGTCGCATCGAACCGCGGCGCCTTGAGCTCGCCGGTGACGGCCAGCCCGAATTCTTCCGACAGCCGTTCTCGGCGCTTTTGGGCTCGTTCGGCCAGCACCTGAAGCTGCTCGGGTGTCATCGACTTGAGGAGCATCGAATCGATCTGCGAGACGAACGCTCCGGTCTTTCGAGCCTGGGCCCGCCGAAGTTGCGCCAGCCGGCGTTGGGCCGGCGGGCCGTCGAACGCGGCGGGGGTCCGGCCGAAATCGGTCCACCACAGGGTCAGGTTAATGAAATTGTAGAACACCGAGAGCACCACGGCCACCGACATCACCTGGACCCCGCAGGCAAGGCCCACGCCAATGGCCAGGAAGATCTGGATCGCATCTTTGGTGTCTTCGAGGCGGTTGCGGAACGCGACCGCGCCGACGATGCCGCCGAGGCTGAAGGCAAGCGCCACGCTGCTCTTGACCAGAATCACGATCGCAGCCACCACGATCGGCAGGATGATGAGCGTCTGGACCAGCGACTGTTGGTACCCGCGCTTCTGGCGAGTCAGGATATAGACCCAGGCAACCGGCAGCATGAGCAGGTAGGAACCAACCATGGCGATGAACGCCTCGAGAGCGGCCTCCTGCGCGGTCAAGGGGACCGTGGTCCCGCCGGTCAGCATGGTCGAGGCCGACGCCAGTTGATCGAACCGCCCCGCCGTGAAGACCCCCGGCATCGTCGGAGCCACTTGGTACAGTAGGACCGCGGCCACTGTCAGGACGATGTAATAGGCCAACACCCGAATCAACGGCTGCTCGGCGAGGCGGGTTACTAGGCCGGGCTTCAACGGATAGGTCATGGCACCAATTTAGCTAGAATCCGAATCCAACTCGGGCGTAGATCTTGTTCCCTTCGTCGCTGTGCCCGAACACGGCGCTGATCACGTTGGTCGGCGTCAGGAAGCTGAACCACACGCCACCCCCAAACGTGGTCTGCCATTGGCTCGACCTTTCGCCCCGGAGGTACACCCGTCCGCCATCGAAGAACCCCACCAGCCCTTGGTGCCCGGGAACGAGAATGAATGCGTTGGTCAATTGGACTCGAAGCTCAGCCGAGCCATAGAGCGACCCCTCGCCGGCAAACCGGTTGGTCCGGAAGCCACGAAGGGTCCCGATCGAACCAAGAAAGGCGGCTTCGTGGAACGGGACGAAGCCACGGGCCCCAAAAACCTTCTTGCCCCCGGCCTGAAGCGCCAGCGTCGTCGGCGCGACAACGTTCGCTGTCAGATAGGTAGCCACCCGGCCATGGAGCTCCCCGAAAGTTCGGTCGACATCGAGCATGGCCGGATAGGCGGCGCCCCCGAACTCGACCACCAAGCCGCGTCGCGCGGCGATCGGCGAGTCCCGCGTATCGAGCCGGAACGACGCCCCGACTCCAAGCTGGGCAAACGTTCCGGTGCCGTAGGGGCGGTCGCTCGCGATGAAACGGCCCGTATTTTGGCCATCGTCCAGTTCGGTGGCCGAGTATTTGAACCGAGGTCCAAACTCGATCAGTGACTTCTCGCCGACCGCCCACCCGAGCGAGGGGGCCAAGTCGAGCTGATGCTGGGTGGCACGGTAGAAGGACAGCGGCTTGGTCTTGTCTACCGTCCGCTCGTTGCCGAAACCGTACCACCGCAGCACCTCGATGCCACTCCCCAACGCCCGAAACCCGAAGTACGATCGGGAGTTCTCCCGCTGAATCCGCCCGTCGATCACCAGCTTGCCGGTCTCCGCCCCGGTCGCGTAACCAGCGGCGTACTGGAACCGGGACGAATAGGGCTTCTTTCGGAAGCCCCAGTTGGTGACCGTCCCCCCGAAGCCTACGATGAGACCGGCATCCGGCCCCAACGACGCGAGGCCATACTTGAACTTCCGGTCGCCCCAGTCGCGGTGCGGCAACGCGGTCGGATTGGTGCTGTCATCGATCGCTCGATAGGGCCGAGTGTTGATTTCGCCTCCGGCCGCGACGTTGGCGCCGCGAGCATCGTAGAACTTGGTGGCCCCGGTCCCCGTGTTCCCCAGCCAGTCGTCCCCGCCCCCGCCAATCAACCGAACCGTGATCGGGCCACCATCGCCCGCCGCCAGCGCGCTGTCCGCCCCACCTTGGAGGTAGATCCGGATGTCACGGGTGTCTTTCGTCGTGAACCGACGCGCGTAGTACGGCACTTGGCCGCTCCGTCGCCGAATCACGAC
>JAYVJS010000347.1:0-8078 GCA_043769075.1 Gemmatimonadota bacterium
GGCGAGGGTCCGAGCGAGCGCTACCGCCCGGCGAGTCAGCAAGGCGTACAGTTCGCGTTCAGCCTTGGGCAGGGCCGCCAGATGGGCCTTGATCGTCGCGACATCGCCCCGCCGGACAGCGCCCGTCATGGCGTGCCGGGGCGGCAGCAGCCGGAGATTCTCGACCGTCCCCTCCATCAACGGCAGAAACATCGCCCGCGCATGCCTCGGCGCGATGCCCGCTTTCTCCGCTTGCTCAACCGCGATTTGATACAGTACGACCACGAAGGTTGAGACCATCGTCCCGGCGGCGTGATAGGCCGGCTTCGAGCCCGAAGGGAGCACCACGGGTGTCATCCCCAACTGCGCGGCAAGCCGACGCCCGGCCCGAATCGCCCGCGGGTCACCCTCGAGCCCGGCAAACGAGCCCCGGAGCCGGTCAGCCCCGGCGGCTGGCAGGGCAACGCTCTGCAACGGATGGATCGACCCGAGTGCCGCCCCGGTGAGGCGGAGAGGTTTGAGCGCCGATTGATCGAGCGCACCGGAGAGGTGCATAACGATGTGGTGGCGGCCGATGACTCCGAATCCGGCGAGGTGCCGCGCCGCAGCCCAAATCTGATCGTCAGGAGTGGCAACCAAGATCCAACGAACGCCTCGGTAGGCCGCAACATCATCGACCCCAAACGCCGGTGCCGATAACGTCCGGCCGGCCCGACGCACGACGAACCGAACCCGCACCCCGGCGGTCGCCAGCCGATCACCGATCGTCCGACCGAGTCGCCCCGCACCAATGATCGCAATCGCTGGGAGACCGACCACCTCAGTTGGCCGGGAGTGCCGCAATCAGCGCCCGGCGCGACGTGGCTCGCGACAACAACAGCCTAGCCGTTGCCATGGCGGGATCGGTCGCCCGGCTCGGCTCTACGCCGAGGGAAACTTCCCGATCGGGGACCACGCCTCCGCCGCCAAGTACGGTTCGCCCCGCTTCAGTCTTGAACTTCGGGCGAGGCGGCGCACTGTCGGTCGGGGCCTCGGTTGGTGGCGGCCCTTGGCGTTGGATGACCCGGCCACTGGGTGACACCCAGAAAGCAGTCGTCAACCGGAGAATCGACCCATTCGGAAGCGGGTAGTACGATTGGCGACCGCCCCGGCCAAAGGTGGCTTCCCCGACGATGACCGCCCGATCATGATCCTGGAGCGCGGCCGCGACGACTTCCGCGGCTCCCGCCGTACCCCGATCGACTAAAACGACTAACGCGATCTCCACCGTTGGAGTCGGGTCCTGATCCCGGTACACCGTGGAATCGGCCCCGGCCCGCCCGCGAACGGTCACGATCAACTGCCCGCGGTCGAGAAAACCGCCCGCGAGGGCCACGGCGTCGGCCAAGGAACCCTCGACCACTCCGCGCAGGTCGAGGACCACGCGGCGGGCACCGGCCCGAGCGGCTGAATCGACCGTAGTCCGGATCATCGCCACGGCCGTGGCGTCGATTTTGTGGACCCGGAGCACCGCAATGGCACCGTCAACGTTGATACTCGGAGCCGAGTATTGAGGCACCGGACCGCGCGCAATCGTCACCCAGAGCGGAGCACCTCCGCCCTCGCGAGCCAACCGAACATTGACCATGGTTCCGGAATCACCGTCGATCATCGCCGCGACCGCCTCCGGCCGCTGGTACTCGATTCGGGCCAGACCAACCCGAATCACCGCATCACCCGGGCGGATCCCAGCCACCGCCGCCGGCGAACCTGGCACCACACCGACCACCTCGATGAAGTCCTCGACTCGGTCCAAGTAGACGCCCTGGACCGGGGTTGCCCCAATCCGATCGGCGACCGTGTCGGCCGCCGAGACGAAGGTCGCGTAGGGATCTCTCAATTCACCGAGGAGACCGGTCGTCGCCAGTCGGTAGATCGACGGGTCGTCCAGCGAATCGACCGCATGGCTACGAACGGTTTCGAGTACCGCCGAAAAAAGCCGATTCGGCGACCCCGCGGGCCGTGAAGTGGCGGAGGTGGCTCCGCCGTTCGGTGCCATGAGGATCAGGCCTCGCCGAAGCAACCAACCGCCGCCCAAAAAAGCGCCGATCGCCACGGCCGTTAGCAGCACCCACCGGATTCGCATTACGTTGCCCGTTCTTCGCCAAAGAGGTCCGGTCGCGCCGTTCCCAACATCGCCCACACCGCCGTCACCAGCGCCGCCGGAGGTACCGTGGCATCCTGGTGGACGACCCCGGGGCCGGCGGCCTGGAGATAGGCGGCCCGAACTCGGCGATGAAACGCTACGGTCTCCCGATCGAGACGGTCGCGAAGCTTGCCCTGTTGCACCTGCCGAGCTTCACCGACTTCCGGAGGCACGTCCAGCACGACCGTGAGGTCGGGTACCAAGCCGCCGGTGGCGGCCCGGTTGACCCAGTCCACTTGTTCCTCAGGAACGCCACGACCAGCCCCTTGGTATGCCCGGGTCGAAAGGTCGAATCGATCGGACAGCACGACCCGACCTGCCTCGAGGGCGGGCCGGATCAGTTTCGCCACCAGATCGGCCCGAGCCGTGCACATATACAACAGCTCAGCCTCCGGGGTCCAGGTTCGATGATCGTGGAGCAACTCCTGGCGCAACGCCTCAGCCGCCGGCGTTCCGCCGGGCTCCCTGACCACGAGTGGATCGAGACGGATTTCCCGCATCCTCCGGCCGAGCTCTTGGGCGAGCGTTGTTTTCCCGGCGCCTTCCGGCCCTTCGAGCACTAGAAAGAAACCGGGCATCACCCCAACGTGATGATGCTGCTCGTGGCGCCCCGTTCCATCCCAGCCGCGATCTGCTGATTCACCCGGCCCATGAGCTTGTCGAAGTTTGCTCGCGCCACGACATACGCCTGTCCGACCACCGACAACTCGAGCGCCCGCACGGCGTCCTCGTACTCGGTGGTGGTGGCCTCATCGGGCATCTGACCGCCGGCGGCCTGCTGATCGATTTTCCGGGCAAGCGTCTGGATGCTATCAAGCATCGCGACGGTGGCCGGATCATTCTTCAAGGCCGTCTCGGCCCGTCGCATGGCCTGATACTCGTTCGATTGGCCGATCAGGCGGCCTAGGTCTGTCGATCGTTCGTCAATCATGTTCTTGCCTCCGCCGCGCCATCAAGTAGCGCGGCCGCCCAAAGAGATCCTCATCGACGCGGATATCGCGCCAGCCGAGTTCCGACGCTAGCCCTGCCACTGCTTCGCTCCTCACCGAGGCCAACTCCAACACCATCCCGCCACCAGGCCGAAGGACCCGGAGCCCATCCTCAAGCAGTCGACGCGTTGCTTCGAGACCGTCGACCCCGCTGGCCAACGCGACCCGAGGTTCGTAGCTCCGGACCTCGAGTGGTAACTCAGCGTACTCCGCCTCGGAAATGTAGGGCGGATTCGAAACGACCAAATCGGCGAAGCCTCTTGCCATCGACGTCGTGAGATCGCCGCGGACCAGATCAACATCCAACCGAAGCCGCCGTCGGTTCTGCTCCGCCAGCCCTATCGCGGCCCGATCGATGTCGACAGCCACGACCCGCTGATATCGACCCTCGGCGCGCAACGAGAAAGCCAGACATCCAGTCCCGGTCCCGACGTCAACGACCAGCCCGTCGGACACCATGGCCAGAGCCCGCTCGACAATCCCCTCGGTTTCCGGTCGCGGAATCAGCGCCCGCGAATCCGACCGGAGTTCCAAGGTCCGAAACCCGGCGATCCCCGTCACATACGCCAGCGGCTCACCGAGCGCCCGGCGACGGACCGTGCGGTCGATCCATCGACGCCGGTCCGGCTCGAGCACCGCGTTCCGCTCCAACATCACCTCGCCAAGGGTGAGATCCAAGAGATCGGCGAGCAACCGAGTTGCCTCCCGCCGTGGCCGATCGACACCAGCCGCCGCCAGGGTCGCGGTCGCCGCATCCAGGGCACCCTGGACCGTCAATCGCCGCTCCACCGTCATCTCACCCATCGGCCGATTCCTGACGACTGGCGAGCCGGAGCGCTTTCACCAACTCGTCGAGGCGGCCGTCCATGACATCGGCGAGATTGTGAACCGACAGGTTAATCCGGTGATCGGTGACCCGGCTTTGGGCGTAGTTGTAGGTTCGAATCTTACCCGATCGGTCGCCAGTCCCAACCATCGCCTTCCGATCCCGAGCACGAGCGGACTCCTGCTCGGAAATCGTCTTGTCGAGGAGCCGGGCCCGGAGCACCTCCAAACCCTTGAGCTTGTTCTGAAGTTGTGACTTCTGATCTTGTTGCGACACGACGAGCCCGGACGGGATGTGGGTGATCCGAACAGCGCTGTCGGTCGTGTTGACGCTTTGCCCCCCTGGGCCCGAGGACCGAAACACATCGATTCGAAGATCCTGGGGGTCGATCTTGACGTCGATCTCTTCGGCTTCGGGAAGTACGGCTACCGTGGCCGCCGAGGTATGGATCCGCCCTTGGGTCTCCGTGGCCGGCACTCGCTGAACCCGATGGACTCCGGACTCTCGCCGCAACAATCCATAGGCCTGGGGGCCCTTAACCACCGCGATGACCTCACGAATTCCGCCCAATGTCCCGTCACTGACCGACATCGGCTCCACCCGAAGCCCGTTTCGTTCGGCGAAGCGGGTGTACATCCGAAGCAGGTCGGCCGCGAAAAGCGCCGCCTCATCTCCCCCCGTTCCGGCTCGGATTTCGAGGATCGCGTTGCGGTCTTCCAAGGGATCTGGCGGAACCAGCAGATCTTCGAGCTGCACCCCAAGGCCGGCCAACTCGGTTCGCAGGCGCTCCGCATCGGCATACGCGAGAGCCGACAACTCGGGATCGTCGGCGGCAATCAGCTCTTGAGCCTGGGCCCGTTCGTCGTCCAACTGCAGGTACCGCTTTCCCAAACGCACAATGGGCGCGAGCCGAGAATGCTCGCGCCCAAGGGCTGTCATCCGGGCCGGGTCCTTGGCGAGGTCAGGTTCTGACAACTCGCGCTCGACCTGCTCCGCCCGCTCGATGGCTTGGCGGAGTTTGGCCTCCACGCGTTACTCCTTCGCGGCTGGCGCGGCCTCCGCGGTCCCGTACTTTCGCCGGAACCGATCGACCCGGCCCGCGGTATCCAGCAACCGCTGATTGCCGGTGTAGTAAGGATGACAGACGGAACACACTTCGACGCTGATCGCGGCCGCCGTGGAGCGAGTCTCGAAAGTATTTCCGCAAGCGCACTTCGTCATGATCGTGTTGTAGATCGGATGGAGATTCGGCTTCACGTTGCTACTCCTGCGTCTAAACCGTTACCCGGAAAGGAGTTGTCCCTCACCGGAAGCCAAGAAATGTAGCGGTCCGGACCACCCGGAGCAAGGGTCGACTTCCCTACCACCGAAACCGTACGCCGACCCCCGCCGTGAGTAGCCCCCGGCTTACCGGTGGATAGCCGGTTCGCTGAAGGATCCCGTGATAGCGGAGCTCAAAAACCGTCGTTCGGGTGGCCCCCGACCCGACCTCCGCACCCCCACCCAGGCTACCTGACAGAAAGGAGACTCCCGCCCATTGGGCTACCGTCCCCCCGGTCGGCAGGGCGTAATCAGAACGGCTACTCCACCCGTAGCTGCCGGCCCCAACAACGAGAAACGGCCGGACCCGCCCCGACGACCCTCGGAACGAAGCGCGGGCTACAAATCCAAGGATTCTGGCTCGGGTTTTCGCGCCCTGGACCAAGCCAAACTCAGGGCCTAGGAAGAAGCGCCCGGCCACGAAACCAAAACTGCCGATGCCCCCGAACACCGGCTCGTTCGCCGGGCCGCGAACCTGGGCACCGATCAGAGCAGCGAGAGAGCCAGCGCCTACCACTTGCCCTTGGGCCAACGAGGCCGGCCAAGCCGCGAAGGCGACCATCAACCACACGGCCCGACCGCGCATCAATAGATCCGCCGCCACTTCGGAATGGCCGCCCCTACAATCGCCCCGAGCCCAAGGCCCGAGACTGCCCCGAGCCCGCCGCCAACCAGCATCCCCGTCGCCTGACTCGGGCAGTTCGCATCGCAAACGCCCGCCACTACCAATCCCAAGAAGCCACCGGCAACAGCGCCGGCCACGGCCCCGACAATCGCCCCAGCCTTGGTCGCTCGGCCGGGCACCCAAAGGCCGGTGATCGCATCCAGCCGCAAGTGCTTGGTCAACGAGTCGCGAGCCAGGACGAGGTCCCCTGCTCCGAACGATTGGTAGGTACCGATCCATGCCGCGCCAGGCAACCCGACCTTGAGGCGCGACCCAACTTTGACCTGCCCGAGCGCGCGCTCTGCGGCGGCTTGGCCGACCGCCACAGCCGCGCTACCACCCAAGAGAACGATCACCAAGAGAATGAAGCGTCGCATTCGACCAAGATAGCGACCGCCGTGACTCATTCGTGACCTAGGTCACAAGGAACCCGGAGTCACCGGTACGGCGCCGACATCCGCTTGCGGGCCACCCGGCCACCCTCTATGCTGGACGGATGACCACTCCAACCTCCGGATTCCTCCAGGCTATTCCGCTCTTCCGCCTCTTGGGCGAGGAGGAGATCCAAGCGCTGGCTGCGTTGCTCCGAGAACGGGTGTTCGCGAAGGGGGCAATCATCGTGACCCAAGGCGAGCCGGGCGACACGCTTTTTTTGATTGCGGACGGACAAGTCAAAGTGGCGGTGTTCGCCGAAGACGGGCGGGAAGTCATTTTATCGGTACTGTCAGCGGGGGGATTTTTCGGCGAAATGGCCTTGCTCGACGACGAGCCGCGATCCGCCCATGTCATCGCCATGTCCGATGCCAGTGTATGGCAACTCCGCCGAGACGATTTCCGGGCCCGCCTTCGGGCCTCGCCGGACCTCGCCATCGCCCTGATGCGTGAACTGTCCCGCCGCCTCCGACGAGCGGACGAGACCATCGCGAGCCTGGCCCTGCTCGACGTCAACGGACGGATCGCCCACCTGATCCTCGACTTGGCGCGCGAGGAAGGCGGCAATCGAATCACTCGAAAGTTGACCCACGCGACCATCGCCCAGATGGTCGGCGCGAGCCGAGAAACCGTCTCCAGAACCATGCGGAGCCTAACGATGCAGGGCGCGATCTCCATGAACCGGCGCGAGATCGTCTTGCTCGACGCCGACCAACTCCGGACGGCAGCCCAGCGAGGGTGACTATGACGCTGTCGATCGCGTTTTGGGGAACCCGGGGCTCGATTCCGACCCCTGGAATTGGCACGACCCGATACGGCGGGAACACCGCCTGCCTTTCAGTCGAGGACCAACGGGGGCACCGCGTCATCCTCGATGCCGGCTCGGGAATTCGCGGGCTCGGCCGACACCTTGCCGCCGGGTCCGACCGGGCTCAGAACCTCGTCGTTCTTCTCTCCCATACCCATTGGGACCATATCCAGGGCCTTCCATTCTTCGCCCCGCTGTACGAGGCCGGCAACTCAATCCGAATCCTTGGCCCCCGGCCGGGCGAGACCAAACTATCGGACACTCTCAAGGCCCAAATGGCCCCGGCCGTTTTCCCGGTACCGTTCTCCGCTATCGCAGCCGCGCTGGAGGTGGACGAGATCGAGTCACCGGAGTTAGCCGTCCCAGGCTTCAAGGTTCGGACTGTCCCCCTGTGTCACCCTGCCAGGACACTTGGGTTTTCAATCGAGACCGACGCTGGCGGCCCATCCGTTAGCTACCTGACTGACAACGAGTTAGGAGGGCCAGAGGCGCTCGAATCCCGATCCGGCCTCGTACGATTCTTGCGGGGCACTCACACCCTCGTCCACGATGCGATGTACTTTGAGGGCCAGGCTGCCTCGAGGCGTGGCTGGGGCCATTCGAGCGCGGTCGAAGCCACCGCACTCGCGCTTGAGGCCGGGGTCGCCCGATTGGTGCTGTTTCACCATGACCCCGACCACGATGATGCGGCCATCGATCGGCTGCTCGCCGAGGCAGTGCGGAGCCTTGAGCGCCACAGCGGCGCTCTCGAGATTGTTGTCGCAGCGGAGGGCACCACCCTCCGCTGCTAACCTAAGGATGGAACGATGCGACAGATCGCGAAGACGCTTCTCATTGCCGCGATGGCGGCCGGAGCCGCCAGCGCTCAGGATACC
>JAYVJS010000348.1:0-2915 GCA_043769075.1 Gemmatimonadota bacterium
GCGGACGTCCGGGGAACCGGGGCTTCCTTCGGCCAATGGTACTACCCCTGGGCACCCCAAGAGGTGAAGGACATCGCTGAACTGGTCGGTTGGATCGCGAAGCAGCCGTGGTCCGATGGCCAGATCGGCTCGATCGGGACCTCGTATACCGGCAATACGGCCCAGCTGGTCGCGGCCGCGAACCACCCGGGCGTCAAAGCCGTGGTTCCCCGCTTCATGGACTTCGATGTCTACGCGGACCTGACCTACCCGGGCGGGGTCACCAATCAGATGCTGCTGCGGGATTGGGGCACGATGGTGTACGCCATGGACATGAACAAGGTGCCGGACGCGCCGAAGGGGGTCCGCCGGGTCGACGCGGATACCGACGGCCGGCTCCTGGCCGACGCGGTGAAGGACCACCAGAAGAACCCTCCGCTGCATCTGGCGATGGACAGCTCGATCGTCTACCGAGATGACGTCGTGAAGCAGTTCGGCGGCGCCACCAACGATCAGTCCGGCACCTATCGGCTTCGCGCGGCGGTGGAGCGGTCCAGGATCCCGATTTTCGGCTGGGCCGGCTGGCTCGACGCCGGCACGTCCCAAGGGGCGATCAACCGATTCAGGAACTGGTCGAACCCCCAGATTCTGGTGATCGGCCCGTGGAGCCATGGGGGGGGCTTTCACACCAGCCCGTTTCTTCCGGCCAACCGGCCGACCGAGCCGAGCTCGGCGAGACAAACCGAGCAGGCCGCGTGTTTCTTCGACCAGTACATGAAGGGCAAACCGAACCGCCTCAATGAAAAGGCCATCATCTACTATACGTTGGGCGAAGAGGTCTGGAAGAAGACCGCCGTCTGGCCGGTGGCCGGCACCACATCGCGGCGGTTCTACCTGGCCGGGGAGAAATCGCTGACGCCGGCCAAACCGGCGGCCGGCGCCGACGCCTACCAGGTCGACTTCGACGCCACGACCGGCACCAGCAACCGATGGTACACCCAACTCGGCGGCAGTGACGTCGTCTATCCGGAGCGGTCGGCCCAGGACGCCAAGCTGTTGACATACACCTCGGCACCGCTCGAGCGCGATATGGAGGTCACCGGACACGCCGTCGTGACCCTGGCGGTCACGTCGACTGCGACTGACGGGAACTTCTTCGTCTATCTGGAGGACGTGTCGCCCGACGGAACCTCGACCTACATCACCGAAGGCATGCTCCGGGCCCTTCACCGAAAGCTGTCGACGGAGAAGGCTCCGTACCGGACCCTGTATCCGTACCGGACCTACCAACGCCGCGATGGACAGCCACTCGTTCCCGGCCGGACCGCGACCTTGACGTTCCAGTTGATTCCGACCTCGGTGTTGTTCAAGGCGGGTCACCGGATCCGGGTGGCGATCGCGGGGGCAGACAAAGAGACCTTTCAACGCCTGCCGTCGAGCGGCGACGTGGCGATCACCGTGCTTCGGGGGCCATCGTTCATCGACCTGCCCGTGGTGCCTCGGCCGTGAGTGGCCCCGGCTTGCTTGATTTCCTCGCGCGATTCGAGGTTCGCTTCGATTTCCTTTCGGGTCCGCCATGCGTCGCGCATTTGTTTCTTGGAGTAGAGTTCTAGCTGATCGCCAATGTGCTTCGAGCCCGGTTGGGTCGAGTTGCCGTAGGCCGTCAGGACCTTGGCCCGAACCGGCCTTGAGAACTCGACCGCCTGATAGTAGGAATCGCCCCCGACATTGGTGAATTTGCCGTCCTTGTCCTCCGCGTAGTAGGCGACCCGGAAGACACCGAACGGGTCTCCCGAGGCTCCGTTTCCGGGGAGATCATGCTGGCCGTATCGGAGCCGCATCACGTCACCGTACGGCACATCGAGGGCCCCGAACGCCTTCTCGGTTTCCTTGACCGCTTCACTGAGTGCGGCGGCTGCCTGCGCCGGGTTGCCGAGCCCCGCTGGGGTGGTGAGCGCGGAGTCGAGCCGCCAGGGACGAGCAAACGGGTTCCCCTGTGATACCTTGAAGAGCGCCTGGACCCAGTTCTGAAACAGGATGGCGCCCCGGCTTCCGGCGTCAGCGCTCCGGTCCCATTTCTCGAGGACGTCAGCGGCACGCTTGGCATCGGCGTCACCGCGGCTTCGGGCGGCCGCCAACAATTCGGGAAGCAACCGGTCGGCTAGGCCCATCCTGGTCGAGTGCTTGTACTCGACCAACTCCTCAAGCGTTATGCTCGAATCGGCCAGCTGCATCGCGGCCGAGCGCTGGGGCCGGAAGCTCATTTCCCTCGGCGACACGTAGGCCGGGAAAGAATCCGGGTTGAACACCAGGGGGAAGCTGACGGTCCACGGCGGATCGTTGGCGTTTTGTAACCAGCCATTGGCCGGGTCCATCAGATGAGGCAACTGGTCGTACGACAGCATCTCGTTCCAGACCAACGCCGAGCTATCCCCTCGGACCGGACCGGACCAATAGGCGAAGTCTCCCCGGCTCCGTTTCGGCGTCTTGCCGCCGAAGAAGTAGTAGATGTGCCCATCCTGGCTGGCGGCGATGATGTTGAAGAACGGGATATGGATTTCCTTGACGACGCCCTCGAACTCGGCCATCGACCTGGCCCCGGCCATCCGCCACCACTGCTCGAACGTGTTCGGATCGTCGAGTCCGGCTACCCGCACCGCCAGGGCCGTTTTCGCGCCCTCGCTGAACACCGGGCCATGAATCGACTCCTTGACGACCAGAGTGTCAGTGCGCTGGACGTCGCCCGGCCCCTTCACGTTGATCAGCTCGGTACGGAGGACGAAGGGTTGCTCGGTGCCCTCGTACCGGTAGCCGCGGCCCTGCTTCGTGAGCCGGTACACATCCACCCCGTCCTGGGTGTTGACCGTGTGGGACCACCCCAGAAAATCGTTGAACCCAATGGTCGGCGTCGGCATCCCAACCAGGGTAGTACCGTA
>JAYVJS010000349.1:0-4676 GCA_043769075.1 Gemmatimonadota bacterium
GGCGAGGGCGGGCAGACGGCGGTGAAACCCGACGGCAGCGTCGTCTATGCGAATGACCGGACCAGGACGGTGCGTTTCAGCCGGACAACCGGCCAGGCACCAAGCATCAGCGTCTGGCCCGAAGTCGAGTTCGGAACAGCGGTCAAGGATGTGAAGTACCGCTTCTATTACTCGTTCCCGGTGCTGCTCTCGCCGCACGATCCCGGCGTGCTCTACACCGCCGCCCAGTACGTCTTTCGATCCACTGACGAAGGCCAGTCCTGGAAGCGGATCAGCGCCGACCTGACGCGAAATCGTCAGGACGTGATGGGCGCGCCGTCCGGAGGGCCGATCAGCTCCAATGCCTCTTCGCTTTTCCATGTGAGCGTCATCCGGACCCTGGCCGAGTCTCGCCTCCAAAAGGGCGAGCTCTGGGTGGGCACCGACGACAGCAACGTCCAACTCTCGCGGGATGGGAGCGGCAATTGGCGGAACGTCTCTCCACCGGATCTCCCGGAATGGACCACGATCACGGCAATAGAGGTTTCTCCCCACCAGCCGGGGACGGCCTATATCTCCGGAGAACGGCACCGGGTGAGCGATCGGACGGCGTATCTCTACAAGACCACTGACTACGGCACCACCTGGCAGCGGATCACTAACGGGATTCGGGACCACGACTACTCGTGGGTCATCCGGGAGGACCCGGTCCGGCCTGGTCTCCTCTACGCGGGAACGGAAACCGGCGTGTATGTATCCTTCAACGCCGGGAGCTCCTGGCAGTCGTTGCAGCGCAACCTGCCGCCCGTGATGGTGATGCAGATGGTCGTGAAGGACAACGATTTGGTGCTGGCCACCCATGGGCGGGGCTTCTGGATCATGGACAACATCTCGGCTCTCCGCGGCATCACGCCCGATGTTGCCTCGGCTTCGATGCATCTGTTCAAAGTCGCCCCCACGCTCCGTCGGCTTCAGGGAGGGACAGAGAATGGGCTCTCGGGCAGAGCGAGGAACCCGCCGAGCGGCGTGATGATCGAGTACCACTTGGCAGAGAAGCCGGCTGGTGACCTGATGCTCACCCTGACGGATGCGAGCGGCATGATCATCAAGCAGTCCAGCCCCCCCGCCATGGCAGGCATGAACCGTTTCCTTTGGAACATGCGTTACCCGGGTACCGAGTTGCCCCCGGCCGCCGGGGCATTGAATGATTTCCAGAGCGTCGATCACTCGCCGCCCTCACCGCCGGTTGCGCCGCCGGGACGGTACCTCGTCCGACTCTCGGTGGGCGGACAGACCCAGGAGCAGCCCTTCGAGATTCGGAAAGATCCGAGAGTCGAGGCCGACGACGCCGATTTCAAAGCCCAGTTCGATCTCATGGTCAAGATCCGGGATCGGGTTCCGGAAGTGACCGACGTCGTGACGCGAATCAGAGCGGTCCGAGCCCAGGTCGAAGGACGTCGAGGCGCCAAGGCGGAGAGCGTCCTGGAGCAACTGAGGGAGATCGAAGGCACCCTGATGATTTGGATGGGGTCGGAGTCCCACCCCATGATGTGGGGCCCCCCGGGGCTGATGGAGAAGTTCAGCACGCTCTCGGGTGCCGTCGGCGGAGCCGATGCCAGGCCCACCGCGTCGATGTACGCCCTCTTCGAGGACCTCTCGGAACGCTTGAAGGTCCAACGAAATCGGTTGAACAAACTCGTTACGGACGAGGTTGGGCCCTTGCTGTCCCACTGAAGGGGCACACTGATGAGCGACGCCAACGCCGGACCCGGTCTTGTTAGGCTCACCAACGCACTAGGGGTCTCATGAAGCTCGACTCCTTTCTGATGGAGCGGTACCAGTCGGTCTACGAGAACACGGTCGAATGCAATCTGACCGAAAGCGGGGTCCAGTCCCTGATGATCAAGGAGCTGGTCGACCCCGCCACCATCGCCGACTTCCATCTCGGGTACGGCCACACCGGCGGTTCCCCGGGGCTTCGGGCGGCGGTGGCCGCGCTCTATCCCGGCGCCGGACCGGAAAACGTCCTGATCACCAACGGCACCGCCGAGGCGAATTTCCTCGTGGCTTGGGCGTTCGGCGGCCAGGGGGTGGAGACCGCGATGAACGTGCCGAACTACCTCCAAATGGCGGGAGCCCTGGAGAGTTTCGGCGCCACGGTCCGGCCGCTGCCGCTGGTGCCTAACGCCGGCCGGTGGGCGCTCGACCTCGACCGGCTGGCCGCCAACGTCACCGACCGGACCCGGCTGATCGCCATCTGTAATCCCAACAATCCGACCGGCGGGACCCTCAATCCGGCCGAGATGGACGCCGTGTGTCGGGCGGCGGATCGCTCGGGGGCGTGGATCATCGCCGACGAGGTCTATCGGGGCGCGGAGCGAAACGGGGTGGTCGGCCCGACCTTCTGGGGCCGGGGCGAGCGGATCATCGCGACCGGCGGGCTCTCCAAGTCGTACGGGCTGCCGGGCCTCAGGCTCGGCTGGCTGGTGGCGCCCGCCGATCTCGCGGCTGACCTCTGGCGATTCAAGGACTACACCACGATCGGGGCCTCGCCTCTGTCGGATCATCTGGCCCAGATCGCGCTCGCCCCCGGGAGCCGGGAGCGGATTCTGGCCCGCACCGTCCGGATCCTGAACCAGCAGTATCCCATCGTCGACGACTGGTTCAGGAGCCGGCCCGGCGTCTTTGAGTGGATCGCGCCGGAGGCCGGCGGGTTCGTCTACGCAAAGTTCGACCTTCCAATCTCGTCGACTGAACTGGCCGAGCGGCTCCGGCTGGAGAAAAGCACCCTGGTCGTTCCCGGCGACCATTTCGGGATGGGCAAGTACCTTCGGCTCGGATTCGGCTACGATCCCGCGGTGCTCCAGGAAGGCCTCCGGCGGATCGGCGAACTGATCGACGAGGTCCGGCGTTAGGTGCCGGTCATGACGACCGGTCTCCGCCGCGTCATCGGCGTCCGCACGCTCACCCTGAGTGTGATCAACTTCATCATCGGCTCGGCGATCTTCGTCGTGCCGGCCGCCGCGGCCAAAGAACTCGGCTCGGCCGCGGTGCTGGCCTATCTAGTCGCCGCCGTGCTCGTCTTGACCGTGGCGCTGTGCTTCGCCGAGGCGGGAAGCCGGGTCACCGCCACCGGCGGCGCCTACGCCTATGTCGAGCGGGCCTTCGGACCGTGGGCCGGATTCGTGGTGGCGACCCTGATGCTGGTCGCCAACGGGGTCGTCGCCGTTGCCGCGGTCGCCAACGTGTTGGTGGGAACTCTGGCCACGGTCGTTCCGAGTCTCGGCAGCGGGGTCCCCCGGGCGCTCTTCCTCACGGTGTTGTTCGCCGGTTTTGCCCTGCTCAACATTCGGGGGACCAAGGCCGGCTCCCGCGCGATCGTCATCCTCACGGTGCTCAAGCTGGCGCCGCTCTTGATTCTTCTCGTGGCGGGGCTCGGTTCGGTTCAGGTCACGAATCTCGTCTGGACCGATCCGCCGACCGCCGGCGGTTTGGCTCGAGGGTCATTGCTGCTGGTGTTCGCCCTGACGGGAATGGAGATCGCTCTCACGCCGACTGGAGAGGTCGAGAACCCGGCCCGGACCGTTCCGATTGCGGCATTGCTCGGTGTTGCCGTCACCGCCGCGCTGTACGTCGGCATTCACCTGGTGGCCCAAGGGGTACTCGGCGCCGACCTCGCAACCTTCGGCGCCGCACCCCTTGCCGAGGTGGCCGAGCGGGTTCTCGGCCCGGTGGGACGCGGCCTGATGGTGGCGGGGGCGGTGGTGTCGACCACCGGCTATCTCAGCGGTGACATGTTGTCGACGCCGAGGTCGCTGTACGCGCTGGCCTCCGACGGGCTGCTGCCCAAGGGATTGAGCGCGGTTCATCAGCGATATCAGACGCCGTGGGTGGCGATCGCCATCTATGGCGCCATTTCGTTGCTGTTCACGGTCCTCGGAACCTTCCAACAGCTCGCCATTCTCAACGCCGTCGGGGTGCTGACGATCTATCTGGCGGTGATCCTGGCGTTGTTCAAGTTGCGGCGAGACGGCGTGGTGTCGGACCGCGCCCCGCTCGCGTTGGGTGGCGCCGCCCTAATCCGGCCGGCTGCCCTCGGGCTCACGCTGGTCCTCCTGGCGACCGCGGCGCGGGCCGAATTGCTCGCGGTGGCCGGCTTCGTGGTTGTCGTGAGCCTGTTCTATTTCGGCTGGCGCCGGGCTTCGGCGAATCCGTGAGGCACCCGTCGGGTTGTGCCTAACAGGTGCCGAACAACCGTCCACCATCTGGCTGGTGGGAGTGGGCCGAGTCGTCCCCCCGCGCCAGGGCGAGATGGTGAGCCGCGTGGTGGGCGCCGACCGTCAGAAGGCCGATGAAGCCGAGGCCCCGGAGCTTGGCGATGATCTTCCGGCCGGCGGGATTCTCGGCCCGGACGGTGAGCCGCGCTCCGTTCGGAATGACCGCCCTCGCCGCGGTGAAGTCCCGGCAACCCGTCGAGCATCGGGGTGCGAGGCCATCATCCGCCGGATCGATTCCGAGTCCCCCCTTCGCCGGTGACCTCGATCGAATGGTCCCCGTCGATCGGACTCGGGCTGACGGCCGAATGCAAGGGGTCACCTCGTTCATGTCGATCGGGTGTTGCCGATGGGCCTCGAGGTTGACCCGGGACCAGTCGGTGATGCTGTCGGCTTCCGGCGGGGTGATGTCCTTGATCTCGA
>JAYVJS010000350.1:0-5890 GCA_043769075.1 Gemmatimonadota bacterium
AAATCAAACATCGAAAGGGCCGGGAGCCCGAGCATCAGCTCGATCGTCTTCACCATCCCCTGCTGATTGTAGAACGTGCTGTCGACTACGCCGCGGCGCGCGAACGGACTCGCCACCAAGGCGACGGTTCGGTGACCGTCGATGTGATCGACCCCGTTCTGCGCGTCGTCCTCGACCACCAGGATCGCCATGTCTTTCCAGAATCGGGAGTGAGACAGTCCCTCCACGATCTTCCCGAGCGCCAGGTCATTGTCGGCGACGCAGGCGCTCGGGCTGCACCATTCCGGCGTCGTTCCAACGGTATGATCGCTCGGCAAAATCATCATGACCAGATTCGGCATCGATCCGCGCTGTTCCCATTCTCGCAGGTGCTCGAGCACGACATCGGCCTTGACGACATCGGGGACTTCCTGGGTCCAGCCCGGGTACTCCCGCACCAGGACCCGGTCGAGCGACCGAATTGGCGACCGGGTGCGGTACATCGCGGCCAGCCGGGCGCGGAACCAGCCGGCATCGTGGGCGGTTCGATCGCGGTACTGGTCGAGCAGTTTCTGCCGCACCCCCGGGATCGAATCGCTCGGCGGCGGTGCGAACTCGCCAAAGACCTGCACCGACTTCCCCTTGGCGGCGGCGGCTTCCCAGAGGAATCCACCGGCCGAGTAGGCGAGCGGGTCGTCGCCCTCGGAGGGATAACTCCGGCCGAAGTAGAGCGGCCACATCGGGTAGTCGGTTTCGTTGGCTTGGGTAAGCCAATGGTGGCCATCGGCGGAGTTCCCACCGGTGGCGAAGAAGTGATCGAGCGTCACATAGCGCTCGGCAAGGGCATGGGCGTTAGGTGTGACGTCCCGGCCGTACATGACCAACGACGAATCGCCCGCTCCCCAGGGTAGGTCGCCGAGGATCTGATCGTAGGTCCGATTTTCGCGGATGATGTAGACGACGTGGTTGATGAGCGACGGTTCCCCCGGGCGCTCGGGCACCGCCTGGGCCATCGCCGTCCGGCGCGGCTCGATCCCCGGCCCGGCGGGAGCGGTAGCGAGCGTTAGGCGGTTGTTTTGGGCCACGGCCGTCGTAAAGGCCGCCAACTCCCCGGCCGTCGGGGCCGTAATCACGTTGACCGATCCCCGCACGGCGAGGGCGTTGCCGCCGGTCTTGCCGTCGAGTTCCGTGGTGGTGGACCCGACCCCAAGCAGCGTCCCAACGGCCAAGATGCGGCCATCCGGACTCACGTCGATGGTGGCGGGGTACCAACCGGTTGGAATCAGCCCCTGGAAGGCCGCCGCCCCGGCGACGGCGTACACGCCGATCGCGTTCAAGCCCCCCAAGGTGACGTAGAGAGTTGCCCCATCGGGTGACAGCGCCACCGCGGTCGGCGCAAACCCCAACTTGCGCTGCTGAAAGGGCTCAACCGAGATCGTCGTGATCAGGCGCCCCGCCCGGGTGTCGACGACACTGACATTGTCGGAATTGCCGTTGGCGACGTAGAGCCGGCCCCGCTGTTGGTCCCAAGCCAATCCACCGGGATGGCGCCCGACCACGACGCTGTCGGTAATCCGTCCCGTCGCCAAGTCGACCCGCACTACCGATCCCGGGGCGGCGATGCCCCGGCCATCGACTCGGACCCGCTCCGCAAGCGAGCGGCAGCACTGTCGAGCGGCCCGCTGCCCCGGCCGCGGCTTAGGCCCCCCGTAGACCGAGACCCAGGTGCTTTCTCCGTCGTCGCTGACCACCGCCTGTACGGGCAGCACGCCGGTCGGCACCGTCGCGACCATCACGCCGGACAGCGCGTCGATAATGGCGAGCCGGTCGTTGGCGGGAATTGGAACGACCACGAGCCGCTGGCCTCGCGCGTTAGGCTTGGCGGCCACCGCCGGGCCACCGGCCATGAACCCGCCAAGATTGCCGACATTCCAAACGACCGTGGCGCTGTCGGTCACGGAGCCGGCGCGACGACTTGCCCCTCGCGAGTCGTAGGACGTCAACTGGGCTACGGCAGGACTCTGGGCCGGTCTGGCGCCGGGGATCACGTTGCTCACGTCGGCCGGTAGTCGGCCGACGGACGTCACCAAGGCCCGGCCCGCGGTCCGATCGATCGCGACGCCGTGCACTCCCGGTGCGCCGTCGAAGTGAGCGCTGGCCACCACCCGATTGTCGCGCCAGGAGAGCCGATACACTCCGCGGGGCGCCGCAACCCAGAGTTCACCGGGCTCGGTGCCAAACCGGACTCCGGTGACCCGACCGTCGAAGACGCTTTGGAGGCCCGCCGGCGTCACCCGCTGGTCGGTGGCGATGACCCCGCGATCGGAGACGTCACGGCGCGGCGGTCGGGGCGCCTCGGCTTGGGCCTGAATCAGAACGACGAGAGAGAAGAACATGCTCAAATGTATCGGGATCGCCGCTCATCACGTCATCGCGGCGGGTCTCAAACCGGGCGATCCAGGTCCCGCCGGGTCCAGCGTAGCTTGCCCCTTCACCCCAGACCGCCACGGTTGACCCCAGGCTCGTCACGGCCAGGCCACCGTAGTCGCCGTAGGGATGAGCGAACCCGCCCGGACGCTTGTAGGGTGCGCCTCGTCCCGCATTGGAAAGCCGGGACTCGTCCGACCAGGTCCGCCCCCCGTCGGTCGACCGGCGGAACCAGACGTTCCAGGTATCGGGCCCGTTCCGGTCATCCATATACCACGCTCGAAAATCTCCGTCGGTGCTTCCCACCGCCGTGGGAAAGCCGCTGTTGGCGGAACGAGGCGCGTCGGATAGCTCCGAGCGGGCACTCCAGCTTGCCCCGCCGTCGTTCGACCGCCGAACGAAGACCCGTTGCGGCTGTTTGGAGGCGAGGGCGCCGTTGTACACCAAGACCATGTTCCGCGATCCCGAGCCCGCCACCCCGACGGTTGGGCCGAGGAAATCGGAGGGGCAGTCTTCGCTGATGCAGTCGGGCTGTTCGGCAACCACATCGACGAGAGCGGTACGCCATGACCGACCGCCATCCACCGACTGCATGGTATGAATGAAGACCGGCCCCGTGCTCTCTTGGGTATAGCTGGCCTCGGCGAAGGTCACGTCGCCGTTCGGCGCCACGTATCCGCCGTCGGCGAAGTAGTAACGCCCATCGCGATTGGTACGCACCGGGTCGGAAAACGTGGCGCCCCGGTCGTGGGAGGCGACCATATAGCTATCGCTGGCATTGAACGCGATGTACACATCGCGGCCGCTCGGCGAGATCACCAGAATCGGCTTGTCGGAAAATTCGAGGGCGCCCATCACGGCCTTGGGACGCGTCCAGGTCCGCCCGTGGTCCGATGACCGTGAAAACACCACCCCGGGTACGAAGCCGTTGAGCCAGGCCGCATAGACGGTCCCGTCCCTGGCGACCGCGACCTGCGGATCGTTCTGACCGTCGATACCCCGACAGACGCAGAGATAGCGTTCCGGACCGAATGTTGTGCCGCCATCATTCGACACCGAGTAGACGAGGGCGGGATCGGGACACCGGCGGGGGCAGGCGGGTGCCCCGTATCGGGTGGTGACGAGATAGACGTAAGGGTCGACCGGGTCGGCGGCTACGGTCGGCTCCCAGTCGTTGGTGCCGTTGCTGAAGATCCGCTCCACCTGGCGCGGCGAGACCCGAGTGGCCACGGCGGCTTCCTCTGGGCGGACCGCGGAAACGCCGGTCGGGTCATCGCCGCTGCAGGCCGTGACGAGGAACAGGACGAGGGCTGCGACAAAAGTGCGCATCGTACGGGCCGGGCCGGGGGCTTTGGAAGAGCCCGAAGGCGAAGCGCCCACGGGTCCGTCTATAATGCAGCCGGCGGCGGGAAAGTCAAACTGTGCCCGCGGACGGGAACCCCTGAACCTCTCAATCATCCGGAGCCGCATGTCACCCCTGGTCTTCCTGTTGGTCGCCCTCCAAACGCCCGCTGCCCTTCGGGCGCCCGTGCCCCGGTCGCCAGTGATCATTCTCAAGGCGGCCCGCCTGATCGACGGGCGGGGCGGCGTGCCGCTGATGCCCGCGATGATCCGAATCGACGACGATCGAATCACGGCGGTCGCCAGCACTCTCCCAGTGCCGGCTGGCGCGCGGACGATCGACTTAGGGGCCGTGACGTTGCTTCCCGGTCTGATCGACCTCCACACTCACCTCACGGGCAACCCCAACGTTCACTGGGAAGAGTCACTGCTCAAGACGACGCCACCGGAGGCGGCCCTCTGGGGCGCGGCCAACGCGCGGATCACCCTGATGGCGGGCTTCACGACCACTCGGGACATGGGACCGGATTGGCCCTATGTCGATGTGGCGCTTCGGAACGCTATCAACGCCGGGGCCGTGCCGGGGCCGCGGCTGCTGGTCGCCGGTGCCTACGTATCCTCGACGGGCGGTGCCGGCGATGCGCTCCAGTTTTCGCCCTACGTTCAGGTCCCCACCGTGCACAACTTGGCCGATGGCGCCGAGGAAGTGACTCGGGCCGTCCGAACCAACTTCAAGAACGGCGCCGACTTCATCAAGATCCTGGCGACCGGTGCCGTGTTGTCGAAGGGAATCCCGCCGGGCGCGCAGCAATACTCCGACGACGAGATCAGGGCGGCGGTGATCGAAGCGACCCGTTGGGGTCGCCAAGTCGCGGCCCATGCCCACGGCGCGGGGGGCATCAAGGCGGCAATCCGAGCCGGAGTCCGAACCGTCGACCACGGCTCCGATCTCGATGACGAAGCCGTCACGATGCTCAAGAACAATCCGAACACCTACTACGTTCCGACTCTTTATACCCAAGTTGCGTTGCTCGATGAGGGCGACTCGACCGTGATTCCCGCCTCGGAGCTCGAACGGGCCCGGCGGATTCGTTCGACTCAAGTCGCCGGCTTCAAGCGGGCTCTCGCCGCCGGGCTCCCTATCGGATTCGCGACCGATGCATCGGTCATCCCTCACGGCAAGAACGCCCGCGAGCTGACCGTTCGCGTTGTGCTCGGCGAATCTCCGATGAGCGCCTTGGTTTCCGCCACCAGACTCAACGCCGAGATCATCGGCTGGCAAGATCGAGTCGGTACCGTCGAGCCGGGGAAATTCGCGGATCTGGTTGCGGTGCCGGGTAACCCGCTCGACGACATCTGGGCGATGACTAAGGTAGGTTTCGTGATGAAGGGCGGAGTGGTCTATCGCGACGAACTCGCGAAACGTTAGGGTTGGCCGGATTCGCTGCCGCCGTCGACCAGCGCCATCGTGAGGGCTTTGAAGGCCGCCAGGTCCCGCTCGCCGAGCCGACCGAAGAACGTGTCGTCGGCGTTCTCCACTGCGATGACCACCCGCTGGGTGAGTTTCCGTCCCTTCGCCGACAGTCGGACGGCGACGGCGCGGCTATCCGACGCTGCCGGTCCACGGATAACAAGTCCGGACGCTCCCAGCTTCCGGATCGCCTTCGACAGCGTCATCGGCTCGATTCGGGCGTGCTCGGCGAGAACCGTTTGGGTGGTTGGCTGATCGTGGTCCGCGAACCACCGCAGCGAGGCCAGGATGGCGAATTGCGTTTGGGTGATTCCCGCCTCATCGAAAACCGCCGCGAGGCGCCGCTGCCAGAGCGCCGTTAGCTTCCAGAGCAGAAACCCGGCGCAGTCGTCGGCCCGGGCCTGCTTGAACGGTGAGCCGTCAGCCAACACGCGACTTGGCGACGAGTTGGTCGGTCTGCTCCGGCATGCCTTTGGCGATGCCCTCGGCGACGATCTTCCGCCACACGAACGCCAACGGCCCCTCGATCCGCATCGTCGTGCGAATCTCCAATCGGTCTCCTCGTGACACGAACTCATGGTCTCCGTACATCCGCGCGCCTGGGAACCGGGTCAGGTCGGTGAATCGACGATTGGGCTCCACGGCGACCAACTCGATCTTCACCGTCGGACC
>JAYVJS010000351.1:0-5946 GCA_043769075.1 Gemmatimonadota bacterium
CCGAGGGCACTGACCCCGTGCTCAAGAACGAGTATATCGTGGTGTCCGCTCACATGGACCACGTGGGAAGCGAATGCAAAGGGTCCGGCGCCAAAGACCGGATCTGCAACGGAGCCGACGACGATGGATCCGGCACAGTCGGGATCGTCGAATTGGCCGAAGCCTTTGCAGAGGCCGGCGCCCGAACGAAACGATCGATCATTTTCCTGGGAGTGAGTGGCGAAGAAAAAGGCCTCTGGGGAAGCGCGCGATTCGCGAAGGCCCCCCCAGTCCCGATCGGGTCAATCGTCGCGAACCTCAACATTGACATGATCGGCCGGAACTGGAAAGACACATGGTGGCCATCGGAATGCAGCATTCCGATCTCGGCGCCACGCTCACCAAGGTCGCCGGGGAACATCCCGACCTTTCGATGGCGGCCATCGACGACCGATGGCCCGAGGAAAACCTCTACTTCCGGTCCGACCACTACAACTTCGCCCTCAAGGGCGTCCCGGTCTTGTTCTTCACCAGCGGCCTTCACGAAGACTACCACGCCGTGTCCGACACGCCCGACAAGATCGACGCGGAGAAGGAAGCGAGGATCCTCAAGCTGATCTTCCATTTGGCCACCACGATCGGGAACACCCCGGATCGGCCGAAATGGAACCCCGCCAGCTACGACAAGATCGTCGAGAAGCCAAGCCCGGTGCCCTGAGATGAACGAGACCATCGGGGAGTTCAACGCCTTTCGCGGTGTCATGAACGACAAGATCTTCGCGGCGGGGAACCTGACGACAAACCGGTTCTTCAATCTCGACACCCGAGCCTACGAGGCCGGTGCCCTCGACGTGAAGACCAAGGAACTCCTCGGCCTGGTCGCGTCGTTGGTGCTCCGCTGCGACGACTGTATCACCTACCACGTCCAACGATGTTGTGAGGAGGGAGTGTCCGATCCGGAGGTCCACGAGGCCTTTTCGATCGGCCTCGTGGTCGGCGGGTCGATCGTGATCCCCCACCTCCGACGAGCGGTGGGGCGCCTGGAGGAGATCCGAGGGTTGAACCCCGAGCCCTAGGCGTCCACCACTTCCTCGGGAGCCCGGCTGACAATGACGCCCACGATGACCAGTGCCGCTCCGAACCCTTGGAGCGGCACTGGCTTTTCGCCCAGGACGATCCACGCGACGATCGCCGCAAAGATCGGGGTGACGCAGTTGTAGAGGGCGGTCCGGCTCCCCCCGAGCGCTTTGAGGCTTCGGGTCCACAGCACCGAGGCGACCACCGAAGAGAGGATCGAGGAATAGGCGAGCCCTAACCAGACGCTGCGATGAACCCCGCCGAGATCAAACCCGCTGAGATGAGGCACCGCCGCCAGAATCAACCCGGGCGTGCCCCCCAAATGGGTGAGCGCGGACACCTGAGCCGAATTGAGCCCGAGGGCCGAGTGCCGGAGGCCCACCGTAAACACGGCCCAACAAAGGAGGGCCAGAACGCTGAGGCCGTCGCCCCGCAGGGTTGCCGCGCTGAAATGAATCCCCTTGGCCCCGACCACCACCGCTACACCCAGCGTCCCGAGCAGAATGCCGGCCCAGACCCGAGGCCGCGGGCGTTCGTAGCCCAACATGACCCCAAGGAGAGCCACGATCACCGGAAGGTTACCAAAGATCACCGCACTGTTGGTGGCCGTCGTCAACTGGAGGCCGGACAAGAATGCCAGCTGATTCAACGTGTGACCGACGACCCCCCACCCAAGCAGCTTGGCGAGCGTGGTTCGGCTAATCGGCCCGAACTGCTTGAGGGCCCACACCATGACCCAGAGGAGGGCGCTGCTGAGGGTGAATCGGAGAGCCGCGAACGCCACTGGTGAAATGTGGACCAAGGCCGCCTTGGAGATCGCGTAGTTGCCGCCCCAAATCAATGAAACGACGACCAGGCCGGCATCATGGCGAGACCAGGCTCTGACCCTCACTCGGCCGTCGGCGTGCGCTGACTCATGAACACGCCCCCAAACACCAGTGCCGCTCCAAATCCCTGGGCCGCCACCAGCCGTTCGCCCAGAACCACCCACGCGATGATTGCGGCAAACACCGGCGTGATGCAGTTGTAGATCGAGGTCCGGCTCCCGCCGATCGCCCGGACCGCGTAGCTCCAGATGATGTACGAAAGGACCAACGCAAATACCGACGAAAAGACCAACGCAAACCAGACCGATGGGGGCAGCTCTCCCCAGTGGAGGGCCCGAAGCTCCGGGTACGACGCCAACAACAATCCTGGGGCGCCCGCGTAGGTCGTGAGGGCCGCCACTCGGAGCGGGTCGAGGCCCTGGCCGACCACCCGGACCCCCACGGTAAACGCCGCCCAGCAGGCAGCGGACGCGAAGATCAGAAGATCTCCCCGCATGGTTACCACGGAAAACGAGGGACCCTTCACGACGACGACCAGAAAGACGCCAGTGGTGGCGACGAGGAGCCCGGCCCACAACCGACCGGTCGCGCGCTCAACCCCGAGGACGGCGGACATCACCGCCACCAGGACCGGCACTGACGCGAGGATCAAAGACGCGTTGATGGCGCTCGTGCTCACCAGACCAATCATGAACGCGATCTGGTAGCCGGTGTTTCCGATCACGCCGAGCCCGGCGAGGATCCAGGCCTTCCGGGCCGGAATCCGGGGCGCGGGGTTGAGCAACGTCACCAGAGCAAAGAACACCGCGCTCGCCAAGACGAAGCGAACCGCCGAAAACGCCACCGGCGGAACAAAACCGAGGGCGTACTTGTTGATGGTGAAATTGGCCCCCCACAGCAGCGCCACCACCAACATGCCGATCTCGGCACTTGGCACTCGGCGCTTGACACTCGGGGAGGGCGATCGCATTGGGGGGGCAAGTTAATCAGGACCCGGCAATGAGCCGAGTGCCGAGCGGCTATATTCCCGGCATGAAGCAGGAACGAATCAGGAATTTTTGTATCGTCGCTCACATCGACCACGGGAAATCAACCCTGGCCGATCGATTGATCGAGACCACGGGCACCTTGGGCAAGCGGCAAATGCGAGACCAGGTCCTCGACACCATGGATCTGGAGCGGGAGCGCGGCATCACCATCAAGCTCAACGCCTGCCGGATGTCATACCACGCCAAAGACGGGGTCGAATACGAGCTCAACCTGATCGACACCCCCGGGCACGTCGATTTCACCTACGAAGTGTCGCGCTCGTTGGCGGCCTGCGAGGGGGCGGTGCTGGTGGTCGATGCGTCGCAGGGCGTGCAGGCGCAGACCCTATCCAACCTCTTCTTGGCCATGGAAGCGGGGCTCGAGATCGTCCCGGTTCTCAACAAGATCGACCTGCCCGGGGCCGAGCCAGAGAAACGGGCCCTCGAGTTGATGGAACTACTCGGGATTGGTCGCAATGACATCTTGGCGGTATCGGCGAAGGAAGGCACCGGCGTCCCGGAGCTACTTGAAGCTATCGTCGCGAAAGTGCCGATTCCCCGGGGCAACCCGGATCTTCCGCTCCGGGCACTCGTCTTTGACTCGTATTATGACCGGTACCGTGGTGCGGTGCCGACCGTGCGGGTAGTCGACGGGATGATTACCAAAGGCACCAAGATTCAGTTCGGGTCCCATCCGGAAGACGTGTATGAAGTGGCGGAGGTCGGGTTTCCGGCGTCCGGAAAGTTCGAGACCGACGTGCTGAGCGCGGGCGAAGTGGGGTATGTCGTCGCCAGCGTTCGCGGAGTCAGGGATGCCCGGGTCGGTGACACGATCCTCGACGCGAGCAATCCGGCCTCTGAGCTGCTGGCGGGGTACCGCGAAGTCCGCTCGATGGTCTTCGCCGGGGTCTATCCGACCACGACGGATCAATACGAAGACCTCCGCGACGCGCTCGAGAAGCTTCAGATCAACGACGCCAGTCTCAATTACGAGCCGGAGTCCTCATTGGCGCTCGGGTTCGGGTTCCGGTGCGGATTCCTGGGGCTGCTCCATATGGAAATCGTCCAAGAGCGCCTCGAGCGGGAGTTCAACCTCGCGCTGATCACCACGGTGCCGACGGTGGAGTATCACGTCCTGTTGACCAACGGCGAAGAGCTCGTCGTGGAGAACCCCTCGACGCTACCGGAATCCGGATTGCGGGTCCGGATCGACGAGCCCTACGTCAAAGCCCGGATCGTTTCGCCGACCGAGTACATCGGCGCCATCATGAAGCTCGGCCAAGACCGCCGCGGGGTCTACAACGGAATGCATTTCATCGACCCCACCCGGGTTGAGTTTCATTTCGATTTTCCGCTCGGAGAAATCGTCCTCGACTTCTATGATCGGCTCAAGTCCTTGTCGCGCGGGTATGCATCGCTCGACTATGAGTTGGCGGGCTACCGGACCAGCGACCTGGTCAAGCTGGATCTCCTGATCAACGGCGAGCAAGTCGACGCCTTCAGCATCATCGTCCACGAGGACAAAGCCTACGACTGGGGCCGAAAAATCGCCGAGAAGCTCAAAGAACTGATCCCCCGGCAACTGTTCCCGGTCGCGATTCAGGCGGCCATCGGCGCAAAGATCATCGCCCGCGAAACCGTCTCGGCCCTTCGGAAAGACGTCCTGGCCAAGTGTTACGGCGGCGATATCACCCGAAAGCGGAAGCTGCTCGAGAAGCAGAAAGAGGGCAAGAAACGGATGAAACAAATCGGCCAGGTCGAGATTCCTCAAGAGGCCTTCCTGGCGGTACTCCAAGTCGACAGCGACTAGCGATGCCCGCCGGCGGCACCTTGGTGATTCAGACCGCGTTCCTGGGCGACGTGGTGCTCACGACCGGTCTTCTGTCGGCCTTGGCCGCCCGTTTTGGACCGGTCGACGTTCTGGTCACCCCCGCCGCCGAGCCGCTGTTGGCGACCCATCGGGCGGTCAACGCGGTCCTCACCTATGACAAGAAGGGACGGGACCGCGGGCCGGCCGCGTGGTGGCGCCTGGCGGGGCTCCTCCGGGCGAGGCAATACGCTCGCGCCTATATCCCCCATCGCTCGCTCCGCTCGGCAGGCCTGGCCCGAGTTGCCGGAATTCCGATCCGGATCGGTTTTGACGGTGGGACCGGATCCTTCCTCTACACCGAGCGGATCGCGCGCCCGTTGAACGGCCACGAAGCGGAACGACTCCTGGCGTTGGCTCGGCCAAAGGTGGGCACCCGATCCGACGTCCACCTCGAGTTGACCGAAGACGACCGGGGAGCTGCCTACGCCTGGCTCGCCTCCCGGGGCATTGGCGACGGATTCGTCGCCGTGGCACCCGGCTCGATCTGGGGAACGAAACGGTGGCCGGGCTATGGCGAACTCGTTCGGTTGCTCCGAGGCCGGATCGTGGTCGTCGGCGGGCCGGCCGATCAGGCGGCTGCCCAGGCCATGCTCGACGCCGCCCCGGACCGGGTCGCGAGCGCGGCGGGCGCGATGCCGTTGCGGGTGTCGGCGGCGATCCTCGAGCGGGCCGGGGTCCTGGTGACCAACGATTCAGCCCCCTTGCACCTCGCCAGTGCCACCGGCACCCCAACGGTGGCGATCTTCGGGCCGACGGTGCCCCGGTTTGGCTTTGGCCCAAGGGCCCCCCGTTCGGCCATCGTGGAGCGGACGGATCTGTCCTGCCGCCCCTGCTCAGCCCATGGGCCGGCCACCTGCCCGCTTGGTCATCATCGGTGTATGGGCGAGATTCCAGCAAGTACAGTTCGCGACACCATCCACCAACTGATCGGCTAGCCCTTGCGATACGTCATCGGAGTGGACATCGGGGGTACCAATCTCGTGGTTGGCGCCGTGGTAACCGACGGGAGCCGCATCGTAGGGCTCCGGACCGAGGCGACCGGGGCGGTCCTTGGCGCCGACAGCGTGCTCGACCGGATCGTCGAGATGACCCGGGCCACCATCAGCGAAACCCGTCGGGCCGACCCCGGCGCGGTGATTGATGGCGTCGGGATCGGATCGCCGGG
>JAYVJS010000352.1:0-2993 GCA_043769075.1 Gemmatimonadota bacterium
CCCCGTCGAACTCGACAAAGCTCTTCGGATCGAACTCCTTGGGGTCCACAATGGCCGAAAGCACGTTGGTAAAGATCTTGAACTCGCGGGCCACCCGCATGTCGTAGCCGTAAGAGGAGACTCCGTAGGAAATCACCTTCCGACCTTGGGCATCGACTTGGCGCACCTGACCATCAGTAAAAGGCTCGATCATGGCATGTTCTTGGGCCATTCGGCGAATCCAGCGATCGGACTTAATCGACATCCGGGATTTCCAGGCGTTGGGTTGGAGGGCAAAGGACCCGCCAATATAGCGTCACCGATCGGTTCTGAGCGCCTCGACCTGGGTGCGGACCCGATCGAGCAGCGAACCGGGGCCGGTCGATGGGCCGAGACGATCGACCGAGGGCGAAGGGACGTTCGGCCCCCACAAGTCGATGAGCCGCTGATACCCGGCCAGTGCGGAGACCCGATCGCCCGCTTTGGCCGCCAGGTCCGCCGCCTTGGCGACGCCCCACAGCCATTCGAACTGGGACTCGTTCCCGAAAGCCGGTAGCTTCGACAACGAGTCGGCCAGGATCCGCGCCGGCCCGAGCTTTCCCTGGGCCGCGAGACCATCTACCCGCACCCAACCGGTCAGGTTCGGTTGTGGCCCCGTGGCTCCGGCCGCCAGCAGCGCCATCCCGGAATCCGGTTGTCCCGCCGCAATCGCGGTGGCCGCTAGGATGAAGGCAAGCGCCTTGCGATCGGCGGTCCCGACCGTGTCCGGCCGGTTCAAGGCCAGACTCCGAGCGTCGGCGACCCGGTTGGCGTGGAGCAACCCCTGAGCGAACAAGGCCAGCGCCGAGGGTTCGACCCGAGGTCCGATGTTCGCCATCAGCGAATCGAAGGCCCGGTTGGCGCCTTGGAGATCCCCCGCGAGCACCAAAGCGAGCCCCTCGTATTGGCGGCCCCGGAGCGACCCGATTGAGCCCGGCCCGTCGATCTGAATCGACGCCACGGTAGCCCGGCGCAGTAACCCGACCCCCTCGTCCAAACGGCCCCGCCAGATCGCGAGCAGCCCGAGGTTTCGGAGGGCCGACATTCGGAGCGGAAGCGCGGGCTCGGCGAGGACCCGGCGAAAGTGGCGTTCGGCGTCGTCGAGCCGTCCGAGCCGGACCAGAACGGCTCCATACTCGGTGATCGGAAAGCCACGCAGCAGGGCCAGGCTGTCGAGCTCGGCAGCGCGCCGATAGAAAGCGATGGCACTGTCCCACCGTTGCATGGTCTTGGATGTCGTAGCCAAGTTGATATACGTGTTCGACCAGAGCGAATCGAATCGGAGCGACTGCGACAATGCCTCAAACGCTTCGGCAGGGCGACCGGCCTGCATCAGCTCGGTACCGTAGTTGTACCAGCTGGCTGCGGAGGGGTATCGAGCAACGATGGTTCGGTTGAGGGCAATCGCCGAATCGGTATCTCCCTCCAAGGAGGCGAACCCCTCTGCAAGACGAAGCTGCTCCCACTCCGTGAGGCGGGCTTTGCGTTCAAGGGCCTTGAGGTAGAACGCCCGCGCCGTTCTCCGGTCATGGTGGAAGCTATAAAAGGCGCCCAATGACCCCATCGCCATGGCAAACCCGGAGTCGAGATCCAGAGCCCTTTCCCATAGCTCACGCGCGATCAGATACTTCCCCGTCGACCAGGCGGCACCGCCCTGGGCGTACGAGCGGAGCGCCTCGAGCGAGGGCGTCGTGGCCGCGGGAATCGGGACCGATCGGAGCCGCCGCTCAGTGCGCCCCTCGCCCAAACTGGCCCGGGTCTCGTCCAGCACCCGATCGAGGGCCACCAGGGTCCCGGCCCGGGTCTCGGCGTTTGCCTCGGCGGACCGGGCCACCTGACCCGTCCTCGCGTCGGCCAGGGTTGCCCGGACCCGATAGCCCTCGCCCGCTCGCTCGATTCGGAGGCCGAGCGCGTATCGGGTGTTCTCGCGGGCGGCTACCTCTTGTGCCAATGCCAAAGTCAGCCTCCCGGTGTCCGACCCGGTTCGTCCCATCCTGCCGAGGGCGGCCGAAATCCGGTTGCGGGGTAAGAGGCTGAGTTGGGCTGACTGCCGCAGGCCGACCGCCGCCGCGGCGGTCAGTGATTGATCGAACAGGGTGTCGCCGGTGGCATTATCCAGATCGGCCAGGACCACGGCATCACCGGCCACAAACCCAGGAGGGGGTGAACTGCGGGTTGCCCAGACGGCCAAGAGCAGCGCGATACCGCCAACCGCGATCAGGCCGGCGATACGGTCATTTGGGGTCCCCATCCGTGACCCTTGGGTCTTCACTGCCCGGGCCGTCCGGATCCGCGGCGAGACCTCAGCGACCCATTCGCCAAACTCTGGGGAAGGCGGGGTCAGCCCGGCCAAGAAGCGGCCCGCCAGAGAGTCCGATTGAGCGACGGCGGCTAGGTCGACGTCGACGGCTACCAGATCCCGATCGACGGAAAGCCGACCGTGACCCATCCCAAGCACCGGCGCGCCGGCGCCGGCCGATAAGGCGGCCACGGCCGACGTCAACCGGGCTCGGCCGAGCGACGGGGTCAAGTCGGGTGTGAGGCGGAGCATTGCCTCATCCTCGTCGATCCCTCCGCCGGGTGCCAAGGCGGCCAGTACGAGCAGAGGCAGGGCGAGCTGATGCTCGATGACGCACGGGCCGGTGTCGCCGACCAGCGCGAGTCGATCGAGGGTCCGAAGGGTAAATCTTGGCATGTTGGGTACAACGCTACCGTACCCGCCAGCCGCTCCACAAGGGAAGCTAGGGCACCGACCGGCCGGCCCGCACCAACCAATCCCGCGCTCGCTCATATCGGGGCCGGTGCGGTGGATCAGCGCCCTTGAGGGCCCTGGCAACGATGGTGTAGTAGGTCGCCGCACTGTCCCGCTGGCCCACCCCGTCGAACGCCTGGGCCAAGGCTTCGGCGATTTCGGTCCGATTGGCGAAGACCTGACGGTCGTCGAGACCACCCCGGAGGGCAGCCTGGAGCGGGTA
>JAYVJS010000353.1:0-2696 GCA_043769075.1 Gemmatimonadota bacterium
CGCCGACCGACTCAGTAACGCGGTCACCGCCGGAGCCCGCCTGGCCGAAGCCATCGCTCAGGCCATGGCGGAGGGAGACGGGATCGCGATCGTCCTCTCGGAAACCAAACGGCTTCGCTTCACCGAACACCCGGCCTGCAGCCGATGTGATACCTCGGCCCTCCCGTTGTCCCCCGCCCTGTTCAGCTTCAACAATCCCCGCGGTGCCTGCGGCGGTTGCAAGGGGTTCGGAGCGGTCCTCGAGTATGACGAGTCCTTGGTCGTTCCGGATCCGAACCGATCGATCGAAGATGGCGCCATCGATCCCTGGACCAAGCCGCGGTACGAAGGACGTCGTCGGCTTCTCCTCGATACCGCTCGGAAACTCGGCGCCGATCCGACCCTGCCATGGCATCGACTGAAGGCCACCGTCCGGCGCGAGTTGCTCTACGGGAAGCTCGGAAAGTTCACCGGCATTTTCCCATTCCTGACCGCGCTCGAAGCAAAGCGATACAAGCAGTACATCCGGGTTTTCCTCCGCCAGTACCAGTTGGCCAAGACCTGTCCAGCCTGCCTCGGTAGCCGTCTGAACGAGCATGCCCTCGCAGTCAAGATCGGCGATCGGACCATCGCGAATGTGGCTATGTTGCCGTTGGCCGACCTCCGGCTTTGGCTCCGAGGCCTCGTCTTTAGTGCGACGGAGCGGGCGGTGGCCGACGATGTCCTGACCGAGTTGACGGCTCGGGTCGACTACCTCGTCGAGGTTGGACTCGGCTACCTCTCGATGGAACGCCAGACCCGGACCCTGTCGGGCGGCGAGGCCCAACGCATCGCCCTGGCGAACGCCCTGGGCGCCCGATTGGTGGACTCGCTTTACGTGCTGGACGAACCGTCCATCGGCCTCCACCCCCGCGACACCGACCGATTGCTCGACCTGTTGACCCGCCTCCGTGATGCCGGGAATACCGTACTCGTGGTCGAGCATGACCTCGAAGCGATCCGGCGGGCCGACTTCATGGTGGAATTGGGACCGGGTTCCGGTGAGCGGGGTGGTCATTTGATTCATGCCGGCCCCGTCGCGTCCGCCGGGAAGACCCTGACCGGCCAATACCTCGAAGGGACAAAACGGATTGGGGTGCCGAGCGCTCGGCGGGTGGCGGGGCCTCGGTGGCTCAAGATCCGGGGCGCCTGCCTCCACAACCTCCAAAATGTCGATGTCGATATCCCCTTGGGGACCCTCGTCGCGGTGACCGGCGTGTCGGGGTCCGGCAAAAGCACCCTCGTTCACGATGTGATTTATCGGCAGCTTGAAGCGAAGGTCGTCGGCGAGTCCTCGATCAAGGCCCACATGGGGGAGGTTATCGGTACGGTCGCATCGATGACCGGATACGAATGGATCGAGGATGTGGTCTTAATCGACCAGTCGCCGATTGGCCGGAGCCCACGGTCGAATCCGATCACCTACATCAAGGGCTTTGACGACGTTCGCGAACTCTTCGCGAGTCAACCGCTGTCGCGGACCCGGCGCTACACCCCGGCCACCTTCTCGTTCAACACCGGCAGCGGCCGGTGTGAACAGTGCGAGGGCGCCGGCCAAGTCCAGGTGGAGATGGTGTTCCTCGCCGATGTCTACGTTCCCTGCGACACCTGCGGCGGCAGCCGTTTCAAGCGGGAAGTCCTCGATGTCAGAGTGCGCGGCTCGTCGGTCCACGATGTCCTTCAATGGACGGTCGACGAGGCCATCAACCGGTTTCACCACCAGCCCAAACTCGGGGCGGCCCTCTGGCACCTCCAACAAGTCGGGTTGGGGTATTTGCGTCTTGGCCAACCGGCGACGACTCTGTCGGGAGGCGAAGCGCAGCGACTCAAAATCGCCCGGGAACTGATCCAGGCCGGCAAACGGGGCGGGCGAAAACTCTACCTCCTTGACGAGCCGACGACCGGGCTCCACCTCGAAGACGTCCGACAGCTGATTTCCGTCCTCGATCGGTTGGTCGACGCCGGCCATACCGTGATGGTCATCGAACACCACCTCGACGTCGTCAAGCGGGCCGATTGGGTAATCGACCTCGGGCCCGAAGCTGGTGACGGCGGAGGCCGGCTGGTGGTCCAGGGGCCGCCGGAAGTCGTGGCCGCCGCCGCGGCCTCCCATACCGGTCGCTACCTCAAGCCACTGTTGGCCGGCGGCCCCGAGTGACCCATCGGCGGGCCGTTTGGGTGTTGTTAGGCTGCACGTTCATTTGGGGAGCCTCGTTCACGCTCAACAAGATGGTCCTCAGCTCGGCCACCCCCCTTGCATTCATGGCGGCCCGGTTCGCCCTGGCGGCGATCCTCCTCGCCCCGGTCTATCGAACGACCACCAAGGCCGATTGGCGCACCGGGCTCGCGCTCGGGCTGCTGTTCGCGGCCCAATTCGGCCTCTTTGCCTTCGGGCTTGCCACCATTGCCCCGGGCCGGTCGGCCTTCCTCTTTGGGTTCCACACCCCCCTGGTGCCGGTGCTCGTACTGGTGATGCACCGGCAATGGCCACGGGGCCGGGACCTCCTCGCCGTTTGGGCCGCGATGCTCGGCCTCTGGTGGTTGACCCGGCCATCGGGCGCCGCCGCCGGGTTCGGCCCCGGCGACCTCGCGACCATCGCCAGTGCGGCGTGCGCCGCCCTGTATGTCGTGTTGGCCAGCTCGGTCGGGCGACGGCACCAACCGGCGCAGCTCATGGC
>JAYVJS010000354.1:0-12154 GCA_043769075.1 Gemmatimonadota bacterium
TATTTACGTTCCAAGACAAGCGGTTGCTCGGCATCGATTTCACCGACATCGCCATACTCTCCATTAAGACGCCAACCGAACAATATGTCCTGATCAACCAACAGAACGAGTGGGTGTTGGAGGATCAGCCGACTGAGAAATTGGACCAACAGGTCACCGACTTGTTTGTCAGCCGTGTCGCCAATGTCCCAGCCGAGGAACGAGTGGTCAAACAGGCCGGGCCGTTGGCGCCCTACGGCCTCGTGACGCCTGCAGCAGAATTTATCGCCACGGGACGGGACGGGAAGGTCGCAGGGAAACTCTTGATTGGGAGCCATGCCGACGGACTGGCCTACGCCATGGGGCAGCGGATCCAAGGCATCTTCCAGATTCGCGCCGATCTGCTCACGCAGATCCCTGAGAAAAAAGACCTGCTGGCTGCCTCATCCGAAAAGACACCCTCATCGCACTAGCCGCGGCAGGAGATCTTGCCCACGACCTGGACTTTTCAGCTCTCGTTCAGTATCGTAGCCTTCATGCCCCCGTAGCTCAGTTGGATAGAGCAGCGGTTTCCTAAACCGTTGGCCGGAGGTTCGAATCCTCTCGAGGGCATGTTATCTTGCGAGCGTGTGTTTCCCTCTAAATAGGCAATTCTCGGATGGGCACTACAGCAGCAAAGCCGGTCGTCGTCGTTGAGCCGACGGAATCGTCGATCCTGGACTGGATCCAGGCCCGTCAGAAGGCGGTTGGGATCGTGGCCGGAGTCGTCCTCGTCCTCGGACTCGGCGGGTGGCTGGTGGTCGAGAGCGGCCGTCGGAAGCAGATCCAGGCCTTTACCGTGCTCGACCAGGCTCGCGGGGCGATGGATGCCGGCAATTACCCTGAGGCTTCGACCGGTTTTCAGAAGGTAACTCAGAACTACTCGGGCACTGATGCCTCCTACGAGGCCTCGTTGGCTTTGAACCAGGTCAGGATGCTCTCCGGTCAGGCTCAGCTAGCGGTCGAAGACCTCCGCAAGCTGGTCGCCTCGAATCCGCCCAGTCCATACGGCGCCGCCGCCCGGGCTCATCTGGCCATGGCGCTCGAAAACACCGGCAAGGCGGCCGAGGCGGCGGCGGAGTACCTCAAGGCAGCTGAGCTGGCCCCGGAGCCGTTCCGGAAGATTGACGCCTGGCTAGCGGCCGCCCGGACCTATCGGCTATCAGGGAAGGAATCCGAGGCTGTTAAGGTCTTGACGGACCTCATCAAAAAGTACCCGAAGGAAACGGCGGGCGTTGCTGAAGCAGAAGTTCGCCTGGCGGAGATTACTAAGGGCAAGTAATCGGCTGTGCTGATCGGGTTCGGAGGCTCCGGCGAGACCCGCTGGGGCCTTCTGCTTTATGGGGCGAATCGGTGACCGGCCTCAATTTCTACGTCGTATAAGATGTATTATGTTAAGTACTCAAGTGGATAACCGTGGATAACTCCCCTAGTCGGCCGCAAACTCACCAACAAAGACCAGCCGACCTTCGCCGCAGAGCCAGACTTCCGTCGCCTGGTCGCCATCGAGGGCGGCCGAGACCGAAAAGGTGTTGCCGCCGTGGGATCGGATCCGGGCCGGCAGCTGGCAGATTCCCGCCTGGCCGAGCGCCAGCGCGGCGGCGATCGTCCCGGTTCCACAGGCATGGGTTTCCCCCTCGACGCCGCGCTCGTAGGTCCTGAGGGCCCAAGGGGCCCCAGGGTCTCCGGTCGGGCTGATGAAGTTCACGTTGCTTCCGGCGGGTCCCCGCTCAGGCGCGAAGCGCAATTCCCTCCCCCTGGTCATCAGGTCAACCCGGGCGACGCTTTCGACCAAAACGACGGTGTGTGGCACGCCGACCGTTCCCTGAAAGGCCCTCAGTTCGCCCGGTTGGAGCGCTATGGCTGTCGGTACCGGGATGACCACCACCGGGAATTTGAGCTCGGCCATCGCTTTGGGGCCGACGCACCGGCTTTCCAGCAACCCGGCGTCGGTCTCAAGGATGATCCGATCGGGACGAGCGATCCCGAGATGGACGGCCAGCCGGGTCGAACAAAGGGCGGCATTGCCGCACATTTCGCCCCGGGACCCGTCGGCATTGAAGTAGACCATCCGGATCGCTCCGGTCGGTGCCGCGCCGAGATGGACGAGGCCGTCGCTTCCCACCCCTTGGCGCCGGTCACACACCCCGCGGATCCGCTCCGGCGTCCAGGCGCCGAGATCGTGCTCCCGGCCGTCGAGGAAGACGAAGTCGTTGCCGGAGCCGGTCATCTTGTAGAACCGGGCCGTCATAGGCGGCCAAACCGGTCGGCAAGCCACAACCACCAGACCATCCAGACAGCCTCCCGGACGATGGCCTTGCTCATCTTGCTGGTGCCTTCGACCCGGTCCGTGAACACGATGGGAACCTCGACCAGCCGGTATTTCTTCCGCCAGGCCCGGAAACTCATTTCAATCTGAAAGGCATACCCGTTTGAACGGATCCGATCGAATGGCAAGGCCTCGAGGACCTCGCGGCGGAAGCACTTGAATCCTCCGGTACCGTCGGTGAGGGGCAGGCCGGTGACCCAACGAACATAGATGTTGGCGAAGTACGACAGCAGCAGCCGCGACATCGGCCAGTTGATGACGTTGACGCCGCTCTTGTAGCGGGACCCGATTACCAGATCGGCCGAGTCGGCGGCCGCGAGCAGCGTCGGCAGAAACTTTGGATCGTGGGAGAAATCGGCGTCCATCTCGAGCAGCCGGTCATACTTCCGCTCGATACCCCAGCGGAATCCGGCCAGGTAGGCTTTGCCGAGGCCGTCTTTTTGGGGCCGGTGGAGGACATTGACCCTGGCGAACGCCGCGACCAGTTGATCGGCGAGTTGGCCGGTGCCGTCCGGCGAATTGTCGTCCACCACCAGGACCTCGAGTCGGGGGTCCTGCTCGAGAATGGCCGGGACGATTTGGGAGAGGTTTTCGCTCTCGTTATAGGTCGGCAGAATCACCAGGAACCGCTCAGCCATTGCGAGGCTTCCGTCCGGCGAGTGCCGGGGCGACGAAGAGTGCCAGCACGCCTAGGGCCGACAAGATTGAGATCAGCTTCCCGCGGTGGTACTCGGCCCCGTCGAACTCGAAGCTGACTTCCCTGGCGCCCGGGGGCAGGACGACGCTGAGCAAGGTGTTCTGAGCTCGGAGAACCGGAACCGGCTTGCCGTCGACCGTGGCCGCCCAGCTCGGATACCAGTTCTCGGCCACCACGAGGTATTCGGGACCCTGGCTCGTTCCGCTCACCGCCACCTTCATCTTCCCAGCGCGCCACTCGACCACCTCCGCTTTGAGCGTCGAGGGGGCCGGGATCTTGTTGTCGATTGGTGCCGGCGTCACGGACGCGGTGTCGGCAAAGAGGGCCAATTGCTCGATTGGGAACCGCGGGTCGGTGAGGGTCGGTACGAGCTGGGCTTCGGGCACCTTGGCGGCGCCGGCATAGACCCGGGCGTACGGCGGTACCGTATCCGCTTCGAACAGGTAGGCCGATCCGAAGAAAGTCTTCTCTGGTCCAAGCACCTGGTGGAACCCTGGCAGATTCTGAGGCTCGGTCAGGACCACGAATCGGACGGCGAGGAGCTTCCAGAGATTGGGATTGAGTTGGTTCTGCCAGGCACCCTTGCCGCCGAGGAGATCGTCCCAGGTCCGGAGCTCGTTGCCGTGGTATCCGAAGACGGTTGGAATCCCGGCCGACATCAGCCAGGACTTGCCGTACGGGTTGAGCTGTCGGTACCCGCCGTCAGGCCCGAAGACTCGATAGGGCGGTTTGGCGGCCTGGATCCGCTGGATCACCGGATCTGCCGCGTAGGTGACGCTCGCCGGCGGTGAAAACACAAAGTACTCCCGGCCGATGAACCAGGGATCGGCCCAAGTTGCCGCTACGAGGGTGACCAATCCAACGGTGGCGGGCAGTTTCCCTCGAACGAGTCCGAGGGAAACCGCGCCCGCGATGGCGGTAACGAGCAGGAGCCTGCCGCCGTCGAACTGCAGGGCTGACGCGTTGGCGATGGCGGCCTCCATGAATCCCGGATAGCCGGGGGTCCGCGCCATGGCCTCGGATACGAGCTGGAGGAGACCGGCGGCCGCGAATAGGCCGAGAACTCCGAGGGTAACGGTAACGCCGACGATCCGTCGATTGGAGGCGGTGCCCTTGAGAAGGCGCTCCGCGCCAATCGCGGCGAAGAACGCGAGGGCCATCGCCACGAGGAAAAAGGCTTGTCCCGGTGCTCGAAGTCGGTCCGTCAGTGGAATGATCGCATACCAGAGGCGGAAAAACGGGGTGCTGCCACCCAATGAGACGAGGAGAAACACAACCGCTATGGTGACAAAGGCCCGCTTGGCGATCCGCCGGTCCGGCCCTCCGAGCCCCAAGGCCGCGAGGAGTACGATCACCGGGCCCAGGTACTCCGAATGGAGACGCAAAGAGTTGGGGCCGAAATAACCGGTCATGCCGCCATAGATTTTCGGGAGCAAAACCCCGAGCAGTTCGCTGGCCGGCAAAGAGAATTGAATCGCATGCTCCCAGCCGGTGTTTTCGCCGCCGGCCCCACGGGGGCTGAACGGCACAAACGCCGCCATCGGGAGAGCATAGATCGCGTAGAGGCCGACCCCAAGGGCCAGGGCGCCGATCGCCCCGGCCAGGACGCGCAACCTGCCGGAACCGTCCTTGGGCCCTTCGGCCCCGAAGAACCAGAAGGCCCCCCAGACCCCGCCGGCCACCAGGAGGTATTGGGTGGTTTGGGGATGACCCTGGAGGGCCATGCCGGTCGCTAAGGCCATGACCGCGTATCCGATCGTGCGCCGGTCGCGAACAGCCCAGACGACGCCCGCAAAGAGGAGCGGCGCAAAGGCGGACACGAAGAGTTTACCGTCATGGCCCGGATGGACCAGAGAGATCACGATCCCCGTCATCTCGTATGCCAGGCCCCCGACGACTGAGCCTGCCCAGGAGACGCCTAACGTTCTCAGGAGGATGTACATGAACCAGCCGGCCAACACGATGTGGACGGCGAATCCGATACTCATCGCCAGGTCGGTGGGCAGGAACCAGCGGAGCCACGCCGTCGGATAGAAGATGTCCCCGTGGGCCGCGCCAACGAACGGCATCCCGCCGAAGATGTATGGATTCCACTGCGGCACTGAACCAAACTGGCGGTGGTACTCGGCCGCGAAATGCCGGAAACTGTACCCGGCTATGAATTGGTCGGAGCTGGGGCCGGCCAGGAATTGGCCGGTGAGGATCGGCCAGCAGAGGGTCAGCGCCGCCGCGATGAACACGAGGCCCGCGACGAGGCCGGGCCGGCTCGGTTGGTAGTCTGGCTGCAGTTGCGATGTCGTCACTTGCGCCTCCCTCGACCAAAAACGAATGGTGCCGTCGCCAGCAAGTCGGCCGCGGTCATCGCCACCCTGGACACGGCGGCCAGGGCGAGCGCCTGTGCCGGCCCGAGCGCCGATGATGTCACCAGGAAGAACACCGTTTCTCTGACTCCAAGTCCGCCCGGTGCCAATAAGGCCAGGAACCCGGCCAAATACGATGCCGTGAACGCCCCGATGGCTTGGACCAAAGTCAGGCGGGACTCGGCGAACACGCCCGCCGCAAGCCAATACAGGGCCACTCCATACAGGGTCCAGGCCAGCCCGTTCGCGACGACTCCGACAGCCAACGCCGTGGGATCCGGTTGCCCGATCGTCGCATCGACCCCGAGTTTCCCGAGGAGCCAGTTCAGCAGCTTGGGTCGGAGCACCAGCGCGAGGCTCACGCCGGCCGCTCCGACGAGGCCCCAGAGGCCCAACCGGATCCCAGGGTTCTCGGCCTCGAGCGCGCCCGTTCCAGTCACCGCTACCGTGAGGGCTCCCGTGGCGATCGACACCAGCTGAAGGACGATGGCCGACGCGGTCGCCGTCAACGGCGGGACCCCCTGTTCTTTCCCAAGCACGCCGAGTCCGGCGATCGTCCAGACCTTGCCCGGAAGGTACTTGCCCATGCTCGACAAGACCCAGACTCTGGCCGCCGGCCACCAGGCGAGTTTGGCGCCCCAGCCGTTGACCACTCTCCGCCACGCTTCGATCAGGACGGCGTAGGTCGCCAGAATGAGACCCACGCTCGCCACAATCGGAAGGATGCGAATCCGCCACTCGAGGGGGGCGGCCCGGATCGTAGCCCAGTTCTGGGCGACGAAGCGAACGGCGTACCCGACGATCGCCAAACCTAACGCCGCCTGGACCCAGCGCCACCAACGCCTACCCACTCAGTGCCTCGTGGTACCACGCATCGCAACGTCGAGCGACGGCCACTGGATCAAGCCGGGCTCTCCACGTCTGACCGGCCTGCCAGGCCGCCTCGGCCACCCCAGCGCGAGCCCGAAGGATACCCACGGCCAGGGCCATCCGGGTCGGATCCGGATCGACAATGAGGCCGGCCCCGGGCACTCGCATGATGTCCAAAACGCCGCCCCCATCGCGACATGCGATGACCGGAATTCCGGCACTGAGCGCCTCAACAACCGCCAGCCCAAACCCTTCGCGCAGAGCCGGAAACAAACAGACATCGGCATCACCCATCGTCGCGGCCACTCGCGACGGCTCGACCATCCCTGCGAAGGTGACCCGATCGCTAGTGCCAAGCTGTCGAGTTCGTTGCTCGAGGGCGGGCCGTTCCGGTCCGTCGCCGACGATCGTCAGCCGCAGAGTCGGGTCGGCCTTGACCAGCTGCGCGTGGGCGTCGAGAGCGATCGAGACCCGTTTTTGGGCCGTGAGCCGGCCCACGAACACCAATCCCCCGCCCCCCCTAGACCGATGGTCGGACAGCGTGATCGGCATCGGACAGGTATGAGCATCGGTCACTGAGTTGCCGGTCCGTCGTTCTACCTCGGCGCCAATCGCGCTGCTCACCGCCGTGACGATCCGACCCGGCCGGAGCGCCTTCCGCGCGAGCCAGCCGACCCCGGGCCGCTCGAGGATTCTCGCGTCGGTACCGTGGAGGGTGACGACGCACGGGAGGTCGGATGGCGCCGCAAGGCCGGCGGGAAACCACCAATGGGCGTGCACGACGGTCTGCTGACCGGCCGCGGCCTCGCGGGCTCCTCGACGGAGCCCTTGCACCAGTCGGCCCAAAGCCCAGACGCCGGCGGGGCTTGTGAGGGCCTCCTGCATCCGGCCGGTGTAGGCGTAGTGTTCCCGGCTCGGCGCGGCATAGCGGACGCGTGTGACTGGAATGTCGTCGACCCGATCGGATCCGCCGTGACCGCCGTCGCTCGGGGCCACCACCCGGACATCATGCCCCAGGCCAACGAGGGCCTGCGCCAACGGATGGAGGAATGCTCCGGCCGGATCGCCGGCGAACCGCGGATAATTGTGGGTGAGGAACACCACCCGCATTCGTTAGGCGGGCGGCGAGGCGTTAGCGCGGCGGAGATCCTGCGCGAGCTGGCGCATTTCCTCGCGGGCGCCGGCGACCATCTCGGCCACAAACCCGAAGCCGAAGAGCGAGATCCCGCTGATGACCATCGTCTCGACCAGATTCAGGAGCGGCCGGAACCCGAGCTGCCACGGTCCGAACCGAAGGACCAAGGCCACGACGCCTGCGAGGAAGCCGATTCCGAACAGAACCGCTCCGAGCACGCCGAAGAAGAGCATCGGCTTTCGGCCGAACCGGAGCTGAAACCAGACCGAAATGAGGTCGAGAACCCCGACGGGAATCCGGGTCCAGGTGAACTTCGACAGCCCGGATCGCCGGGGATAGAGTGGCACCGGCCGGGAGGTGAGCCGGTACCCCTCGACCGCGGCAATCACGACCATGTAGCGATGCCAATCGGGCCGAAGCGGGACGACGCGCATAATCTCGGCCCGGTACGCCTTCACCGAGTTGAGGTCTTCGACCTTGACTCCGAAAAGCCAGCGGCAAAGCCGGTTGTAGATCCCGCTGACGAAGGCCTTCTCGTACTGCCCCTGCTTCGATCCCGTGACGATGTCGGCGTCGCCCTCGAGAATGGGCCGCACTAGCGTGGGGATATCCGCCGGCAGGTATTGCAGGTCAGCCGGATAGAAGACCAAGACGTCGCCGACGGCGGCCTCCGCCCCGCTTCGGAGGGCATCCGCGATGCCGAGCTGCCGGCGGTGCGTCACCACTCGAAGGAACGGATAGGTGGTCTGGAGCTGTGCCAGGACCTCCGGCGTTCGATCCCGGGATCCATCGTCGACCACCACGACTTCGAACGAAAATCCGGCCGGCTCGAGGGCCAGAGCCGCCAACCGACAAAACTCCGCCAGGTTGTCCGCTTCGTCCTTGGCCGGTACCAACACGCTGACCGCCACGGTCCCGGCGGCGGAGTTCGCGACAGCCGAGCGCCGAGGATCGGGTGCCGGGCCGCTCATACCCGCTTGCGCATCCGGGCCGGTAGGATGCCGAGTTGGTCGCGGTACTTAGCAACCGTTCGTCGGGCGATCTGAATGCCCTGTTCCTTAAACCGGTGGACGATTTGCTGGTCCGTCAGGGGCTTCGAGGGCAACTCCTCGCCGACCATTTTCTCGAGTTTGGCCCGGATCGACCGGGCGCTGGCGTCCTCGCCGGAGGCCGTGGTCAGGGCGCTCGAGAAGAAGAACTTGAGCGGCAGTACGCCCCTCGGCGTCTGGACGTACTTCTCGTTGGTGACCCGGCTGACCGTCGACTCGTGCATGCTGATGACTTCGGCGACTTCGCGTAGAGTCAGCGGCTTGAGGTGTTCGACTCCCTTTTCAAAGAATGCCCGTTGTCGGTCGACGATGAAGTTCATGACCTTGAGCATGGTTTGGCGGCGCTGCTCGATGGCCTGGATCATCCAATTGGCGCTGTTCATTTTCTGCGCGATGAAGTCCTTGTTCTCCTGGGTCAGGGCCTTCTTATCGCGAAACGCATCCTGGTACGAACGGCTCAACCGAAGGCGAGGGACCCCCGAGTCGTTCAAGGTGACATGATACCGGCCGTCCACTTTGACCACGATCAAATCGGGCGTGACGTACCCATCGCCCCGGCTCGAATACTTGAGTCCCGGCTTGGGGTCGAAGCGGGCCAGACCATCGGCGGCCGCCTGCACTTTGCCCGGCTCGACCCCGAACCGCTTGGCGAGATCGTTCCAGCGATGCGCGATCAGATCGTTGAAGGCTTCCGCCACCAGCCGGAAGCTGAGGGTATCGGCCTCTTTGGCGTCCTTGAGTTGGAGGACGAGGCACTCTTGCAAGTCTCTCGCGCCGATCCCGGCCGGTTCGAGGCGCTGGACGATGCCCAGCATATGCTCCAGTTCGGAGAGCTCGAAAAACTGGATCGGCGGCCTCGGAGCTGCCGGCTCGGCGTCCGAATCGTCGTCATCGGCACCCGGATCGGCGTGGGATTCAAGGAGGGCGTTGACCGACCCGAGGATTTCTTCCAGCGAAGCGCCGAGGTAGCCATCCTCGTTGATGTTGCCAAGGAACTCTTCGCTGAGGAGTTGCTGGCGAGGGGTGAGATGAAGGAGCTGCAGCTGCTCTCGAAGATGGTCGATCAGATCGTGCTGCTCCACGCACACCGGCTCGAGATACTCTTGCTCCTCGAACTGTTGCTTAGTGCCGCCGACGTCAAATCCGTTGAGAAGGATTTCCTCCCAATCGATTTCATCTTCCTTGTCTTTGGTTTCCTTCTCCTGCTCGGCCGTGGGTTCTTTCACCTCCTGCTCTTCTTCTTCGGGCTCCAGCAGTTCGAGAAACGGATTGACCAGGAGCTCTTGCTTGAGGTGCTGCTGGAGATCCATCATCGGCATGTACAACATGTCCATCGCCTGGTAGAGGCGCGGATTGATCCGGAGTTCCTGGCGGATGCCAGTGTGTTGCGAGAGGCCGGTTCTCACTGAAGGCCGTCCATCCGGTCGAGTCGTTCTCGGAGCCGGGTTGTCATGGTGGGGCCGAGGTAGAGTTCGGCGACTTGGTCGTTGAATACCAGCTCACGGACCGTGCCGGTTGCTCGGACCTCGCCGTCGTACATGATGTATGCTCGATCGACAATTTCAAACATCTGCTCCACACTGTGGTCGGTGATCAAGACGCCGATGCCTCGGTACTTGAGATTCGCGACGATCATCTGAATGTCATGGACGGCGATCGGGTCGACGCCGGCGAAGGGTTCGTCGAGGAGCATGAACTTCGGTTCGGTGACCAGGGCTCGGGTGATTTCCAGACGTCGGCGCTCCCCGCCGCTGAGCGTGTAGGCCCGGCTTTTTCGAAGGTGCTTGAGGCCAAGCTCGTCGAGAAGCCTTTCCAATCGCTCCCGGCGGGCGCTCCGAGACAAGTCCAACGTCTCAAGGATGGCCATGACATTCTCTTCAACCGTCATCCGACGGAAGACGGAGGGTTCCTGCGCCAAGTATCCGATCCCGTTTCGGGCCCGCCGATACATCGGTTGTTTGGTGATGTCGGTCTCATCAAGCTGGATCCGGCCTGCATCCGGTTTGATCAATCCGGTGATGAGGTAGAAGGTCGTAGTCTTTCCGGCGCCGTTCGGGCCAAGGAGTCCCACGATTTCACCCTGCCGGACTTCGACGGAAACATCGTTTACGACCATCCGCCGTCGGAAGGATTTGCTGAGCCGATTGCCCGCGAGGAGACTGGTCATCGAGGCGGCCGCTGCGCCGGCGTGGTGTCGGGCCGAATCCGCACTTGAGTGGTATCCCTCCGTCGGGCGGCCGCGGGCTGGAGGTGGACACCATCGACGGCGCCGAAGGCGTCGACCTGCTGCACGGTATTCGAGTCTTGGGTAATTCTCATCGTAACGAGGATCCGGTCCGCTCTGGTGTAGTTCATGGATCCCTTGGTCTGGCCCCGTTCCGGAGCGACTTGATAGAATGAGCGAGCCTGTCGGTCGGCCTCAAGTCGTTGGACCACCAACTTGTTCACGCCGCCTGCGGATCGTTCGATGAAGGTGACCGTCACTTGATCGCCCCCAATCCAATCCCGGCGAGCCCCGGCGGCGGTGTCGCCCGAAAGTCCGGCCCAGCCGTGGCCGTACGCAATCACTTTGGACAGCTTCTGATTCGGGGTTTCGACCAGGAGCGAGTCGCCGAGGACCTGGTAGTCCGTCGAGACGGCCTTCGGCCGAACGGTCTTTCCCCACGCCATGGTTTGCTCTGCTTGCCGAAGTTTCAGGCGAATCTGAATGGAATCGGCATCGAGATTGACATCGCTGCTGAGGAGCTTGGCGCTGTCCCTTGCCTTGACCGATGACAGTTCTCGTTCGGTCATCCCGATGTCGATGACCCGGCCGGTGAGGGTGAAGCCCTGGGTCGCCGTCGTCGTGTCGGTATGATTTCGAAGCGACGCCTTGCCGATCAATTGCCCGGCCTGCTTCTTCCCGCTATCGAGCCAGAGCGAGTCGGCGCTGCCCTTGAGGGCCTCCCGGTCGATCGTCACCGCACCGCCGGCGTAGATCACATCGCTGCCGAGGGTTCGAACCGTATTGCCGACGATGACGTACGGGGCCTGGGCCCGGCCCACGGAGTCTTTGACCATGTACGCCACGGTCGGCCTGCTGTAGGCCACGACCTCGAGTTCGGTGCGAATGCCCTTCACCGGACGAAGGTAATCGATCCGGGCGCCGGTAATCGTGGACCCAGACTTGAGGTCCTGGTGAACGACGTTGCCTTGGGCCTCGAATCGTTCCCCGTCTTTCAGGTAGGTGCCGAAATCAGCGTCAAGGTTGGTGGTCGAGTCGCGGTACTTCACCCGGTTGCCCTGGGAGATAAACTGGATGATGGTCCCGCCGAAGGACGCCATGCTGTCGGAATAGATATGGATGTTCCGGCCGGCGCACTGGACGTGCACGTTGCCCCCGACGAAGAAGTGCTGCACGCCGGGCGTCGGAGTGGTTTGGACGCCTTGCCGTTCGGCGGTGACGAGCTGGAGTCGGCAGCGCTCATTGTTGGATGCGGCGGCCTTCTTCCGGATTTGCGCCTCCACCGATGGAACCGTCAGGGCTCCGGCAACCGCCAGGAGGATTCCGGACCGAATGGAGCCGGTCATGGTTTGTCCTGAATCAGCACACCGCCGCGGCGTTGAATTCCTTTAGGCTGGTCGGTGACGACATACTTGAACTCGAGGTCGGAATGAAACCGACTCCCCGTCATCCGTTCGGAAGGAGACTCGTAG
>JAYVJS010000355.1:0-6764 GCA_043769075.1 Gemmatimonadota bacterium
TGGCCCGCTTTCCCACCTCGATCGTCCCGGATTCGGCCAACTTGCCCGCCGCCTCCGCCGCGTTTCGGGTCGCCGCCTGGAGCGCCCGCTTGGGATCAAGGCCCATCGTCACCAACAACTCGAGCTCTCGGTGGATGCTGAAGCCCGGCACCAGCGGAGGAACCGGAACGTCGGACCCGGTCACGAACTTTGCTCCAGCCGCCACGAGGGGTCGGAACATCGTCATCACATTGGCAAACAGCCGCCGACTCGCTTCGATCTCCGCCGCCGTAGGGGTACCGGAGCTTTGGGGACCGTCGTGGAACGACCGGACGTTCAAGGGGATGTACTTGATTTCGGGCCGATTTTGGATGCTCGGGTCGTTTGCCAGGATTTCCGCCTCGTCCGCCGCCAGCGTGGGATCGAACCAGACCGGAGCGCCAGCCGCCCACCGTGCGAACCGGCCCGCGACCTGCTCGTCGGCCGACGCTCGAGCGGAGTCGTCCCCGGCAAGCCGGAGGGAGAACAGGGCGTTGATGTCGGTCCGCGGGCCGGTTCGATCGAGCTGGCGCTGCATGGACCGGAGCATCCAATCCATGATCGGCCGACTTCGACCGGTGGCTCCGAAGGCGATCTTGAAATCATGTTCGATGGTCCGTTGCCCCGCCCGGATGACGTCCTCCGGCACCAGGCTGTCGGGTACGTGCCCAACGACCGGAATGCCCCGCTTCCTCGCCTCGGCCACAATTCCGTAATAGGCCGAGCGGGGCGTCATGCTGTGCACTTTGATCTGATCGACCCCGGCGGCGAACAAATCATCGACTGCGGCCGCCCCATCGGCGGAGTCGCTCACCGCTCGGCGGCCGGAGCCCATCGGGTTGGTTCGAAAGGCCTCGACGGCAAAGGGAGCGTCCAACGTTGGCCCTGCGATGAGCAGGTCCGGCCCAATCAGGGTGCCTGCCTTGATTCGGCCCCGAAGGGCGAGGAGTCGGGTGAGGTCGCCGCCCATCTCCCGGATCGAGGTGACGCCGTTTGCCAAGAACAGAGGGAAGGCTGCTTCGTCGTACCCGTCGAGATGGACGTGCATGTCCCAAAGACCGGGCACCAAATACTTCCCGCGACCGTCGACGACCACTGCCCTTGGCGCCGCCTTCAATTCCAACGCCGGCCCCACCGCCACGATCCGGTCTCCCTTGACGGCGACCGACCGGTGGTTGGCCGGCGGGCTATCGGTCCCGTCGATCACAGTAACATCGACGATCACCAGGTCCGCGTCGATCGGCGGCCGGGCCCGGCATCCCGACGCCACGGTGTTGAGGGCGCACCATCCGGCGGCGGCCCCCCACCCGAGTCGGCGAACCCCACGGGGGATCAGTCTCAACAGCGATCGAATCAATCAGAGCCGCCTCTCGGTCGAACCACGGTTGTCTTCACGGCTACAGCGGCATGGTGCCCAAGGCCCGGACCCGAAGGCGGATCGTCGCCACCGTCCGAGCGCCGTCCGTCAGGGTGACGACCATTTCCGCGGCCGGGCCAGCCATGGGAGGCGCCGTTAGGCGGAACTGGAGCTCGGTCGCACCGCCGGCCGGGAAAGGGTAGCTCCCCGAGCCGCTTTGCTCGATCCAGCCTGCGGGAAGGGCAATGCCGACCTGGAGGCGTGGGGCGCCGCCCGGATTCCGAACCACGATCGGGAGCCGAATCTTGCTTCCGGGATTAACCCCCAACTCGGGCTCGACCAATCCGCCGGATCGCTCGATCCCATGGACCCTAGCGAAATCCCGGTAGAATCGCCATGGCCCGCCCAACTCCAGCGCGAGACCCGGCTCCGCCACACCGACCGCCGCGGGCCGCCATTCGAGGGCCGGGGTGGTGACTCCCTCGAACAGATCGCCAGTGGTCGCGCCCCCGACCAGCGACTTACCGAAGATCAACTGTACGTCGGCGCTTCCGGAAAACTCCGCCATGGCCTTGAGGAATGGTGCGTAGTCGCCGCTCGTGACCGCCTGGGCGGCCCGCCGCCCGCCGGACCCCTGGGTCAGATGATGGGCCAGCGAAGCTGCCATTGTCTGATAGTAGGGTACCTTGGTTGCCTCGGAAACATCGTCAACCCGATATCGCGGTCCCGCGGTTCGAAATGGAGTGTCATCGCCCCGGTCGGAGAAGAAATAGAGCTTCTTCGGCTGCCAGGTGCCGAGACCCTCGGTCAAGTTGGCATCGCCGGTCGGATTCCGACTGGCGGCGATCTGCGACGGAAAGGCCGTCGGACTGCCGGCGAGGTCGAACGCCTCAGTGGCCAGAACACCGGCGGCCTGGTGGTCGCCGTGATTCTCGCCGATGACGAATTGGGGAAGCCAGGTGATGATCACCTCCGGCCGGGTCAGCCGGACCAGCCGTACCGTGCGTTCCAATGACGACCCGTGTTGCCAGGTCTCAAGCGACTGGAGCACGTCTTGGCTCGGCGTGTCCTTCCCATCGAGAAACCACACGAGATCGATCCCGAGTGCGGCCGCGGCTTTGCGAGCCTCGATCTCCCGGACCGCGCCGAGGCCGGCGGCCTGTTCGGGGCCGACCGCGTTGCCGCCACCGTCGCCCCGGGTGCCGTAGACGATTGCGACCCGTTTCTTCTGATCGAGGATGGCGCGGGCCAAGTATCCGCTCACCGCACTCTCGTCGTCGGGATGGGCCACGATGAGCAGAATGTCGGCTTTGAAACGAGGGTCGGGTGTCGGCGGGAGGGTCTGGGCCAAGAGTTGGAGCGGAACGGCGATGGCCGGCGCGAATCGAGCCCAGGCGGTGAGACAGCGGTTCATCAGATCCTCGGCGAAGTAAGCGTATCGCACTGATACTAGCACGCCGACGTACCGAAAACAGACCCCAATGCCGGTCGCCCGATCCGCGACGGGCTGGTAAAGCTGGGTAGACCGGCGGTGGCCGCCGTGGTAGGTTGGACGGCGTGAAGGAAACTTCGATCAGTCGACGCGATAGCAGACTCACGAGTGTTCACCTCTTCGGGGCCGGGCAGGGCGGGGGCCACGTGGTGTATTGCGGCAGGCTTCCGTTGCACGACACCCACCTTCTTGCCGAGTCCTTTGCTCGGGTGTCCGTGCTCGTCTCACAGCCAACGTCTGCTCTCGCCGATCGAGTGACCACGGTCGAGGTCCGGGACCTCGCCCGACTCCCGATACCCGATGGATCAGTCGACCTTGTCATCGACGATCAGCTTGATGATGTCGTCGAAGCAGGGGGGCAAGAGCGGGGGCGAGGTCTGCTTCGCGAGTATCGAAGGATCCTCCGACCGGCCGGCCGGTTGATTCTGATGGGAAACAACCGATACGGGTTCCGAAGGATGGCCCGGTGGCTTCGCCTTCGGCCCGAGCGGGCCGCAGGCCTTTCAGCACCGGGTTATCAGCGACTCTTGACGGACACCGAATTCACGATCGCGCGATGGATTGCAGTACGGGAATCACTCGGTGACCTTCGGGAGTTTATCATCCTCGGTGGTACGGTGTCCGCTCCACCGGGCTTCACCCTCGTCGATCGACTGAGGCGCCGCCTCATTCGGGACCGCCGGACCACCAACGCCTTCGCCATGGTATGCTGCCCCGCCGCCCAGACTGTGACGACGGGACAGCCGGCTTGGCTTGATTCGCTCGTCGTTCGGGTCGCCGCCGAAATCGGCGGCGAGGTCCGGGGTGGAACCCCGACTGTTCAAGTGGCCCGATCGCACAATGCCGCCGTCATCATCGCAATGCCGAACGAGTGGGTCGCGCGGGTCCCTCTTGAAGTTTCGGGGGCCGAGCGCGTTCGAGTCAACTTCCAGGCCCTCCAGGCGCTGGAGATGATTCGCGAGCGGCCGGCCGGCCTTCAGTTCCCGCGGCCGTTGCTGAACGGCGACCACCACAGCGTGGTGTTCGCGGTCGAGAGTTACTGTGACGGTCGCCCGGTATCCGCTTGGCCCCGCAAGGCGTGGCCGATGATTCTCGACAATATCTTCGCGATGCTCATCAGTCTTCACCGAGCCTGGCAGCAGACCGGGTCGCCCGATCGACTGAACCAGGCGACCTGGCAATCTGAGGTCGTGGACCGGCTTCGGCATCTTCACCATTGGGTCCGAATGCCTGAGCAGGCGGCAGAGCTCCAGCGGCTGTGTCAATCGGCGGCGGCGTATCCGGCGCCGCCGCTCCCGTTGGGGCCGATTCACGGTGATTTCCATTGGGGTAATGTCCTGGTGGCCGATGACCTCGCGACGATGACATTTATCGACTGGGACCAATACCGCCCGAAATCCCTCTTGACGTATGATGTGGTCCATTTTTTGCTTGAGCGACGTACCCTTGAGTTTGGTTCGACTAACAGCGAGGCATTGATGGAGTTGGTTCGCCGGGGGCCATTGCCTGCGGAGCGGCGGTGCCTGGCTCAGTTCGCCGAGGCCTTCGGCCTCAGTGGTGACTGGCTCCGCGCCGCCTGCTTGGCCTATTTCGCGAGAAAGACCTCGTCCGGCGTCGGTACGGTTATCGACGGCGATCGTCAGTGGATCGAGGGTAACGCGCTCTCGCTCCTCGGAGGGATGGCTGATTCGTTAGGCGCCAGTCCCGAATCCCCGGTCCGTTGACGCTCAGTGGCATCAAACCCCTTGTCAGGGCCTTCGTCCCTTCCAGTGCGTGTCGATCCAGAGCGGGCAGGCCCGGTGCATGCCGAGTATCTGGCCGTCTTCAGGCGTCTCGACGCCGTGGCGGGTCGATGGGCGTTGTTGCGACCGGCGGGCGGTCGCTCGCTCGAGACTGTTGCCGGTGACGTCGACATCCTGATCGACCCGGCCAACCGGCCGGCGGCCATGGCCGCTCTGGAGGCAGACGGATTCCTCCAGTATGATTCCTACCATTGGTCGACGGCCAAGGCGGTGTTGATTCGTTGGACCCCCGCCGGTCTCGTGGTACTCGATCTGCACTTCGCCGTGGTGGCTGACGGCCTTCACTACCTCAGCGTGGACGAGGTGCTTGCCCGGCGGGCTCAAGACGATAGCCTGTGGTACCTCGATCCGGCCGACATGTACCTCGTGGTCCTCGTGCACGATCTGGTGGGACGGGGCGCGATCCAGGCGAAGTATTTCGCGAGCCTCCGGGCTCTGTGGCCGGCGGCAGCGGCGGCACGGGATCGGATCCCCGCGGGGCTCCAAGCCATCGTGCCACCGGACCAAGCAACCCTGGAGCGTTGGCTCGACAGCCCCCCTGCTCTGACCCAGGCCCTTCGGGCTGCACTGGTCCTCGCCCTTGTTGCAAGCTCTCCCGGAAATGCGGTCCGGTACTTCTGGTCTCGCCATCTCAAGAGGCGTCGAAGGGGCTCGATCGTCGTGTTTCTTGGTCCGGACGGATCGGGCAAGTCGACCATCGCCGAAATGGTGGCCCAATGGCTCGAGAAGGATTTGCGCCGACACGTGCGCCGGCTCTACCTCGGCCCTTGGGGGCACTACTGGTTTCGCCCTCTCCGCTACATCGCGTATCCGCCGCCCGAGTCGCTCGACACTATGCTCCGGCGCCGGAGAGAGCTTCGAGTGGCGTCGAAGGATTCCCTTGGAACCGGCCTCCGGCTTGAGTTGAAACGATTCGGTGGGCCGCTGACGGCGGACGAACGAACGACCCGGATGCGAGTGCGCAATACTCTGCTTCCTTGGGTCGGGTTTCGTTGGCTCCGTGATCATGGGCGGTACTTCGGGTATGTGGCAGTGCTGCTCGGGGAGTTGTGGGCTCGCTACCTCGTGGCCTGGGCTCACATGAGAAAGGGCCGAATCGTAGTCTGCGACCGCTACATCTACGACTTCCTGAGTGGCGAGATGCACGGGCTCAACTCGCGGCTCGGTTGGGTGCGTTCGCTCGCCTGTCACCTCTACCCGCGGCCGACGGTCGCATTCCTCCTCGAAGCAGATCCGGCCACGGTCGTGGCTCGAAAGGACGATCTCGATTTCACGACGATGGTCGCGATGCAACAACACTACCGGCAGCTGGCGACTCAATGGCGGTTTCGGCCCATCGACGCGAACGTGACCCCTCCAGCGGTTCTGGCGAACCTGTTGGAGCACCACCTTGGTTCTATCCTGGCCCGAACCCCGCGGACGCCATGAAGCAAGGCCAGCACAAGCAGCTCGCGATTGGGATGGCTTTTCGGTCCGGGGCGGCCGTGCTTCAAAAGAGCGCGGCGGTTTTGCTGTTGCCGATCTATACCCGGTACCTCTCACCCGCGGACTACGGCTACGCGACGTTCTATGTGCTCGCGATCACGATCGTGGAGATCTTCGTGATGCAGGGCCTCCGGTCGGCGGTGATGAAGCGGGTGTCCTTCGATTTCGCCGGAGACTCTGGGCAGAGAGCCAAGGAGGCCTACGGGACGGCGCTCTTGTATGTCGCGGGGGCGTCGGTCGTGGCCGGGCTGATAGCTCTTCCGTTTGCGGGGCCCCTCTCCAACATGCTCTTCGATGGACCCCGCCGTGACCTGATCCTTCTCGGCGGCGTTTTTCTAGTCGTCGATTGTATCCTTGCCATCCTGTCGACCATTTTCCTGACCCAGCAGCGCTATGCTCTGCTGGCGTCGATCTCTTTGGTGGTCTTCGCGGGAAAAGTGGCCGGCAACCTGATTTGGTTACTTGGGTTGAAGGCCGGATACGCCAGCATGATTTACGGCGGTGTGGTCGGAAACGTCCTCGGTATCCTGGTTGCTTTCCCGTTTGCTCGATCGTCGATTGCCTTTCGGTTCCGGATGGACGAATACCGCGCTCTGGCAAAATTCGGACG
>JAYVJS010000356.1:0-4611 GCA_043769075.1 Gemmatimonadota bacterium
CGATCGGGTCATCGTGCCGGCGGCGATCTTGATGATGGTGGTGGTGGGCCTGGTGTTGCTGATTGCGTGCGCTAACCTGGCCAGCTTCCTCCTTGCCCAGGCCGCCGATCGCCGGAAAGAGGTGGCCATTCGGTTGGCCATGGGGGCCGAGCGGGGCCGGCTGATCCGGCAGTTCTTGACCGAGGCCGCGGCACTGGCCGTGGTCGGGGGCGGGGCCGGCATTCTGCTCGCTTCGCTGATCCTGAGCGGGGTTGAACATGCCGATCTTCCCCTGCCGATTCCGATCGCGCTCGATCTCAGCCCGGACGGCACGGTCCTGGTCTTCAGCCTGGTTCTCACCGTGGTCGCCGGGTTGCTATTCGGTTTAGCCCCCGCACTGCAAGCCACGATGCCCGAGGTGGCGCCGACGCTCAAGAACGAGGGGGCGGGCGGCGGCCGCCCCCCTCCGCAACGTGTTGGTGGTCGTCCAGGTTGCGGTATCGCTCCTGCTTCTGGTGGGCTCGGCCCTCTTTCTTCGGAGCTTCCGGGCCCGGCTCGACATCGATCCCGGGTTCGGCGCCCGCCCGGCCGCCTTGATCAACGTCCAAGCCAGCACGGCACTCCGGGCCGAGGACCGGGGCCGGGGATTCTTTCGAACGCTCCGCCAAGAACTCCTGGCGTTGCCGGGAGTAGAAGCCGTCGGTTTGACCGGTGACCTTCACCTCAGTCCCCTCGATAACTCGCAGGCCGATGTCACGGTTCCCGGGATCGATCCGCCGCCGGGCCGGCCCGGGCACCCGATTTTTTCGGCGAGGGTCGACGGGGGCTTCTTTGATGCAGTCGGGATTCGAATCGTCGAAGGCCGAACGTTCCAGGAAAGTGACCGGAACGGGCCGCCAGTAGTGATCGTGAGCGAAGCGTTTGCCCGGCGGTTTTGGCCTGGGCCGAGCGGGTTAGGACAGGTGTTCCGGGTCGACACGACCCAGCACACCGTCGTCGGGGTGGCCGCCGATGCCAAGGTCAACTCGCTCGGGGAAGACCTCACGCCGTTCCTCTACGGATCGTACGAGCAGAGCCCGCGCTCGGGCATGCTAGTCGTGATCCGAACCGCCGGCACCGCCGATGGCTTCGTGGCCAAAGCGCTGGCCGTGGTGCGGCGACTTGATCCGGAGGTGCAGATCATCGAGGCCAAGACCATGGAGCGCCATCTGGCAGCGATGCTGCTGCCGCACCGGTTGGCCGCGTGGATCATCTCGGCCTTCGGGGCCCTGGCGTTGTTACTCGCGTCGATCGGTCTCTTTGGTGTGGTCAGTTATGCGGTGTCGACCCGCGGCCGCGAGGTCGGGATTCGGATGGCACTCGGCGCGGAGCCCGGAGGTGTGGTTCGGTTGCTGATGGGGAGCGGCCTTCAACTCGTCGTGGTCGGCACGGTCATCGGCTTGGGCTTGGCGCTGGTTGCTGGCCGGGCTTTGAGCGGGGTGCTCTACGGCATCCAATCGATGGATCCGGTGGCCTTCGTCGTGGCACCGGTGGTGCTGGTGCTGGTGGCGGTGCTGGCCGCCTGGCTCCCGGCCCGCCGGGCCATTCACATCAGCCCGGTCCGGTCACTGAAGAGCGACTGACGCGATCAGACCTTGAAGAAGATGCCCCTGCGGACCTGCTCCAGGTTCGGCTTCGACGGCCAGAACGCTACGCCGTCGATCGTGGTGAGCCAGAAGCTGTGGCCGCCGAGCTGACATCAGTGAGCCGGCGCCGTGGTGTTGCCTGCCGCCCCGAACGCCGGCGGCCTCGGCGCCGGCGACTGGGTCCGCCCGGAGCCGGTCAATGGCGTGAATTCGTTGAGAGTCACCATGCCCGCCGGGGCAACGCGGGCGGAAGCAACGTTCATTTGTCGGGCCGCGGCAATCGTCGCAGTCACGGCTGGACTGGAGGTTGGCTCGACCTTGTAGTAGTAGACGCCGGCCGGAACCAGGTCTCGATCAATGAATGAGGGGCCCGACGCTTCTACCAGACTGGCGAAGGCCCAAGGGCCGTTGGCGGCGGGGGCACGATAGATCAGATACCCGGTGGCTTTTGGGACCGGACTCCAGGTGAGCTGGAGCGCCGTGGGAGACAGGGCCACCACGGTGACTCCGGGCGGCGGTTGCTGGCCCCGTTTGTGAATCTTGTCCTGCACGGCAGCTATGCCGACCAGGCCGAACGTAATAGTGGCAAACACGAGGGAGCGCATCGGAACCTCCTTGGGGTGGATCGGAGCCTGAATTGGTCCCGCCAAGGTACGAACTGAGGGTCATCCGCCGATCAGCTATCCGTCATCTCCCTGGTCGGCCGATCCGGCGGTGCGCAGAAATGATCCTCGGTGCGGACAATTACCTTACTGCTGCCGCCGAGCATGTCCTTAATTTGGTACCGGCTTCCCACCAAGTCGGGTTCGATGCCGGTGACCGCGAAGTTGTCTCGAAAGTTCTACGACACGTTGGGCGACGACGTTGCCAACGACCTCGTTCCCTGGTTCAACTCCGTGGACCTGACCTACCGGACCGACCTCCGGGAGCTGAACGAGCTCAACCACGGCCGGTTCATGGTCAAGCGAGATCGGGAGCCTTCGATCGGAGCTCAAGGCTGAGAACGGGGGCCTTCGGTCGGAGCTCAAGACTGAAGTCGGGGACCTCGGGTCGGAGCGCAAGGCTGACACCGCAAGCCTGAAATCGGAGCTGAAGCGCGAGATCGCCGAGGCCAGGATGGGGCCACCGAGGCGCTGGGCTTCCAGCTCCTCCGATCCTGTCGGTACTCGTAGACCCCGACGACGTCGAACACCCAGTCACTCACCCCCGCGGCGCCAATGCGATGAGCCGGGCCACTCGTTCCTCCGTGGGCGGGTGGGTCGAGAACATTTTCATCATCCCGCCGCCCATCGCGGCCAGCGGATTCACTTGAGCCAACGGGGCCACGGCGGGTGGCACATGCATCGGTATCTGCCGCGCCATCGCGTCGAGGCGGCGGAGGGCATTCGCCAACGGCAGCGGCCGTCCCAGAATCTCGGCCCCGACTCGGTCCGCCTCGAACTCCCGCTGCCGGGAGACCGCGAACTGGAGAATCATCGCCGCGATCGGTCCGAGAATCACCGTGGCCAACCCAGCGATCGGGCTGCCCCCTTCCTCGCCATCCTGATCGCTTCGCCCGCCGAACATCAGCAGGTACGGGAGATAGCCGATCGCTCCGGCCAATCCGGCGGCCACGGTCGATATCAGCATGTCGCGATTCTTGATGTGGGCCAGCTCGTGGGCGATGACGGCCTCGATCTCCTCCGGGGGCATGGCCCGTAACAAACCGGTGGTGACGGCAACCACCGCCTTAGCCGGGCTTCGTCCCGTCGCGAAGGCATTTGGTTGATCCTGCTCCATGATCGCCACGACCGGCATCGGCAACTGAGCCCGCCGCCGAAGCCGATCGACCATTCGATACAGTTGAGGAGCCTGTTGCTCGGTGACGATCTTGGCTCCGTACATCCGGAGCACCATTCGGTCGGAGAAGAAGAACATGATGAAGTTGATCGCCGATCCCATGACCAGCGCCAGCACCAGGCCCTGTTGGCCACCGAGCATTTGCCCGGCGGCAAGGAACAAGGCCATCAGGCCACCCATGAGAAGAAACGTCTTCGTGTTGTTCATCGCGCGACTCCTAAGCCCTTTCAGTTCAAGGCAACAAAAAAAGCGAGCCCTCGTCTCCGCGCTCGCTGGCGCGTTGACGAAGGTCTCGCTAGAGCGGAAATCCGCTCGCGGCAACCGTGCCGGGTTGGCCCGACAGTCTTGACGATTGACGCATCCGCCCAATTGCGGCGGAGAAGCTACTCCCCTTCTAAGCGGACGAAATTAGTCGGATTTGCCGGTCAGTCAAGGTCCTGCGTCTGCGCAGGAATGATCCGCAGTGGTCCGACTTGGTGCCGCGGAGACCATTCGGTCGATCCGGGTTGGCGGGGTTCATCGACCAGCCTGGCGGTGTCGTGGGGGTCGTCCTATGATTGGAAGGATCCTGACCATCACGGCCTGACGACCTAATGAAACTGCTCCGACGCTGGGACCAAGCGCCCCGCGGGGCCAAGATGGCCATGGTCTCGATCGTGGCCCTCGGGCTGGTCCTCCGGGTGCTCGAGGTTTGGCGATTCAACGTCGGGCATCCCGCCGACGTGTCGGCGTTGGCGGGCGACGAGCCGGGATTCAATAATCTGGCGCTCGCCCTGGTCCAAGGCACCGGGTTCTTCGTGTGGCCCGGGCGAGTGCCGCTCTACTCCATGCTCTTGGCCATCCTCCATGTGCTGACGGGGCAGTCGTATGATGCCATCAGGTATCTCCAGGCGGTGGCTGGGGTCTCGGTCGTGCCCCTCACCTATCTGCTCGGTCGCCGGGTCTTTCCGGGCTCCCGAGCCCCGGCGTTCATTGCCGCGTTCCTGGCCGCAACCGGCTATGCCTTGATCGAGCACGCCACTCGGATTCAGTCGGAGATGCTCTTCGCGCCGGTGGTTCTCGTGGCGATCAATGCCGTTTGGGACGCGTTCGACCAGCCGAAGGCCGGACACCTTGCCTGGGCCGGCGTCGCAGTGGGGATCTCGGCGCTGGTGCGTCCGGCGTTGAT
>JAYVJS010000357.1:0-2978 GCA_043769075.1 Gemmatimonadota bacterium
ATTCCCCACTGCTGCCTCCCGTAGGAGTCTGGGCCGTGTCTCAGTCCCAATGTGGCTGGTCATCCTCTCGGACCAGCTACCCGTCGTAGCCTTGGTGAGCCGTTACCTCACCAACTAGCTGATAGGCCGCGAGGCACCCAATCGGCGCATTGCTGCTTTCACCTCCAGATGATGCCACCCGAAGGTCGTACGCGGTATTACCCGGCCGTTGGGCCGGCTATCCCCCGCCGATTGCCATGTTCCTCACGTGTTACGCACCCGTTCGCCACTGAGCCTTGCGGCTCCGTTCGACTTGCATGTGTTAGGCACGCCGCCAGCGTTCGTCCTGAGCCAGGATCAAACTCTCCAATGAAGAATTCGAACAGCTCTTGAACCGAACAACTGGTACTGCTTTTTCAGTTGTCGGAATCACTATTTATTACGAGATTTGAAACCCTAACCGATCGTGGCCTCGCGAGCCTCGAACGGATCATAGGGTCCGCACTCCATCTCTCGACCATTCCCATCACTTGTCAAAGAGCAATTCCCGCGTTTAGCGGGAGCCCAACATTGTAACCTGCTTCCGTCCCCCGGTCAAGCCCTCGGCAATACCAGCCAAGCCGATGAGGCCGTTGCACTTGGACCGGACTTACCAGGACGGCGATAATAGGATCGACCCGCGACCCTCGCAAGGGGGTCGTTAGCTTCTCATCCATGGAAACCATTACCACTCCGCCATTGTCTGGACGATTTCCAGCCAAATCGAACCCGGGCGCCGAAGTTTCTCCACCCGACCCCCTCGCCGGTGTCTCAACCGCCATGGTCGGCGACCGACCGTGAAAGCCGGCCCGTTCGTCCCCAAAATCCTGACCACGTTGCAAGGCTACTCCCGGGCCCAGTTCGCCGCCGACGCGACGGCCGGGATCATCGTCGGTATCGTCGCCCTGCCCTTGTGCATTGCCTTTGCCATTGCGAGTGGGGTGACCCCCGAACGTGGCCTCTATACCGGCATTGTCGCGGGTTTCGTCATTTCAGCGCTCGGCGGGTCTCGGGTCCAGATCGGCGGTCCCACCGGGGCATTCGTCGTGATTGTCGCAGGGATCGTCGGACAGTACGGGATTGACGGCTTGATCGTCGCCACCCTGATGGCGGGGTTCATCCTGGTCGCGATCGGCCTCCTCAAACTCGGGAGCATGATCAAGTTCATTCCGTTCCCGGTCACGACCGGTTTCACCGCTGGGATCGCGGTGATCATCTTCTCGCAGCAATTCAAAGACCTCCTCGGCCTTCGAATCGACGCCGTCCCAGCCGAATTCTTCAGTAAATGGGCGAGTTACGTTGGTCACCTGGCCACGATCAATCCGGCGACGGCCGGGTTGTCAGCGGCGACGCTGGTGGTCCTGGTAGGCTGGCCCCGGATTTCAACCCGAATCCCCGCGCCATTTGTGGCCCTGCTTGCCGGCACGATCGCCGTATCGGCCCTCGGGCTCGACGTAGAGACAATCGGCTCCAGGTTTGGCGTGATCGACGCTTCGCTACCAAGTCCCCACTGGCCGAGCGTGTCGGAAAAGATGCTCCGGGATTTGGCCGGCCCCGCATTCACCATCGCGATCCTCGGCGCCATCGAGTCGCTGCTCTCAGCGGTCGTTGCGGATGGCATGATCGGCTCGCGGCACCGCAGCAACATGGAGCTGGTAGCCCAAGGGATCGCGAATATCGCCTCGCCACTGTTCGGCGGCATCCCGGCCACAGGGGCGATCGCGCGGACCGCGACGAACGTCCGCAACGGGGGGCGAACCCCGGTGGCTGGGATGATCCATGCCTTCACCCTCTTGGCTATTACGCTCTTTGCCGGCAAGTACGCGGCGTTGATTCCGATGGCCACCCTCGCCTCGATTTTGGTTGTCGTCGCCTATCACATGAGTGAATGGCGGGCCATTCGCGCCGAGATCCGGGGAGCACCCCGACCCGACGTGGCCGTTTTGGTAACCACGTTTTTGCTAACGGTGGTGGTTGACCTGACCGTCGCCATCGCCGTTGGCATGGTCCTCGCCGCCCTCCTCTTTATGAAGCGAATGGCCGAGTCGACGACGGTGGAGGCGGTGGCCGCGGAACTCCGGGCTGACCACGGAGAGCCACCCGACCCGGCCGACCGGCCCAGGCGCCAGATACTGGTGCCGCGCGATGTTGAGGTTTACGACATCAACGGCCCGTTCTTTTTTGGGGCGGCGGAGGCCTTCAAGGACGCGCTGCGGTCGGTGCATTGGAAACCACGGGCCCTGATTCTGGATATGGCCGACGTGCCCGTCATCGATTCGACCGGTCTTCGAGCGTTAGGCGAGGTGGTTCGGCAGACTCGAAGCGAGGGAACCCAGGTCCTCCTTGCCGATCTTCAGCCTGGCCCCAGAGCCACGATCTTGGCCTCATCGATGGCGGCGCTGTTCGGCCCGGGCCAGCTCGAATTGACTTTCGAAGACGCCATTCGGGCACTCGGGCCCACAGCCGACCACCCGACACCGAGGCCGTGAATCCGGCCAGGAAGCGATCGGCTCCGAAACTCAGACCGGGCTCAACCGAGCGACTCAGGCCTCCTCGGCCCCAGGTTTCGGATCGCCTCGTAAAGGACGATGCCGGCGGCGGTGGCCAAATTGAGACTACGAACGCGACCGGATACCATCGGGATCCTGAAGCACTGGTCGGGGTGCTTCTCCAATATCCGGCTCGGCATCCCTTTCGTTTCGTTCCCGAAGACGAGGCAGCTGTTGGGTTGAAACGTTGCGTCCCAATAGGGGCGGGTGGCGTTTGCCGAAAAGTAGAGACAACGGCTCCGCGCCATGGCATCCCGAAACGCGAACCAATCGCGATGGCGCCAAAGATCGACGTGATCCCAGTAATCCAGGCCGGCCCGTTTGAGCTCAGCGTCCGTAATAGCGAAGCCCAGCGGCTCGATGAGGTGGAGGCAGGTATCGGTGGCGGCGCACAACCGGGCGATGTTGCCG
>JAYVJS010000358.1:0-6339 GCA_043769075.1 Gemmatimonadota bacterium
GATTTACGAGGGTGTGATTATCGGGCGCTGATTCCGCGCACCTCCCCCACTATTCGAGCAGTCCGGTTGCGCGGGCATCGGCAACCGTGTCAACGTCCCGCAGCACATCCAACTCGATCCATTCCTGCCCCAACGCCAGCAGCCGATCCCTGGTCGCCGCGGCTACCGTTGGCGTGCTCCACTCAATCCCCCCGAACAATTCCGGCAACGGCGTCCGGGCGCCGAGGAGGTAGTAGCCGCCGTCGAGGCTCGGACCGAGCACGACATCGGTGCTCGCCAGCAAGGTCCCCGCTTTCAACAGCAGGTCGGTTGTGATTCCTGGACAATCGCCGCCAAGGATGATCACGGGGGTCCCCTCGGCTAGACCGCCGCCAACCGCGGCCATTCTGGCTCCGAGGTCTCCGGCCGGCTGGGGCCGGAATCGAAACTCGCGGCCCAACCAATTCTCGAACTCTCGATCGGCATCGATTGGAGAGTACCAAATGGTCGTCCGCCAGCCGGTGCCTCGAACCGCCGCGAGCGTGGAGTCGACCATCAAGCGATAGAGGTCCACTGCCGCGGTGTCCCCGAGTTCTCTTGCCAACCGGGTCTTGACGGAGCCGGCGCGGGGGGCCTTGAGCAGGATGGCGAATTCTGGTTCACGGGGTTGGGGCACGGATGAACCTAGGGCGCCGGGGGTCTTGCGCCGATACCTAGCTGTCGATATATAGTAAGCTAGGTATAGACAACTAGGGGTTTGAATGGCTCGCAACGATGTTCTTCAGGGCACCCTCGGCCTGCTGGTTCTTCGGACCCTATCTCGTGGTCCGATGCACGGTTACGCCATTACGTCCACGATTCAGCGAATCTCAAATGACGCCCTTCGGGTTGAGGAGGGGTCGCTGTACCCGGCGCTGCACCGGATGGAAGAGGCCGGGTGGATCGTTTCCGAATGGGGGGAAACGGACACCGGCAGGCGGGCCCGGTTCTACTCGATTTCCGCGTTGGGTCGCAAGCAACTCGAGCACGAAAAGCTCCAGTGGGAGCGACTTCGGTTAGGCGTTCAACTGGTGCTGCAGTGGGGGGAGCTATGAGTTGGTGGAATCGGATTGCTCGAGCCCTCATCGGCGATCGTCGCATGAATCAGCGAATTGACGACGAAATGAGCTTCCACCTCGAGATGCGGACCAAGGAGAACATCGCCAATGGGATGTCTCCCGAGGCCGCCGCACGCGCTGCTCGGCTGTCGTTCGGGAATCAAGCGCTGCAGGCCGATGAAACCCGCGATGCGAGGACGGTGCTGTGGCTCGAAACGGTTTGGCGTGACGTCCGGTTCGGGGTCCGGAGCCTCTGGCGGCGACCGGGGTTGTGGGTGACTGCCGTCCTGTCACTCGGACTCGGAGTTGGTGCGACGACCACCGTCTTCAGCTTACTTGATGCGGTGGCCTTCAAGCGGCTGCCGTTTCCGGATCTCGATCGCCTGTACGTGGTGGAGGAGCGGAAGGATGGCGAGCGATCCGGCGGGAATCCGCTTCGCATGGGGGACTTCGCGGCTCAGATTGGGAGTTTCGCCGCCGTGGCCGGATACTTCGGCGAGAACGCGGTCGTGACCGGCCGGGGCGAACCGGCGCGGGTGGAGGTGAGGCGGACGTTCGGTGCCTACTTCGAGGTCTTTGGGCCAACTCCGGCGAGCGGTCGGGTGTTTGCTCCGGCGGAACGGGGCGGCGAACCGGTGCTCGTGGCCCGGGAACGGACCGCCGAACGTTGGTTTGGTTCGGCGGCGGGAGCCTTGGGTCAATCGGTAACGCTCGACGGGGTCGGCTACACCATCATTGGGATCGTGCCGAACAGCACTGAGCCCGCGGCGGTCGACGCCTGGACGCCGGCTTCCTCCGGTCTCCAGGCCGGTCCTCGGCGAGCGAGCTACCTCTTTACCGTCGCCAAGCTCAAACAGGGCACGAAGGTCGAAGCGGCATCGGCGGAACTTGCCACCGTGCTGGCGCTTTTGGGCCGGGAGTATCCGGAGACCGATGCCGGTCGGGAGGCTCGGCTAGTCCCCCTGCAGGCTGATTTGGTCCGGGAGGCTCGTTCGGCGGGGCTCGTGGTCTTGGGCATCGCGGGCTCGGTGCTGCTGATTGCCTGTCTCAACGTGGCCAGCCTCCTGCTGGCCCGGACGGCGGAGCGCCGCCGGGAAAGTGCCCTCCGGGCGGCGTTAGGTGCCGGGACCCCGAGTCTGGTCCGGCTCTATCTCACCGAGAGCGTGGTGTTGGCGTTCGTCGGTGGCCTGTTCGGTGTGGCGCTCGCGGCGATTGCGGTGCCGGTAATCCGGTCGCTCGATCTTCCGTTCGAGCTGCCCCGGCTTGCCGAGGCCGCCATTGATGGCCGGGCGCTGTTCTTTGCCCTCGGGTTGGTGACCGTGTCGGCCATGGTATTTGGGACCTTGCCCGCGATCCGAGCGTCGAAGGGCGCATTACTGCCCTCGCTCAATCGGGCAGCGCCCAGGGGGCGGGTTCGAGACTTGATCGTGGTTGGCCAGGCGGCGTTGGCGTTGGTCATTTTGGTAGCGGCGGCCACGATGCTGGACGGGTTTCTCCGCCTCCGTCGAGCGTCTTTCGGCTTTTCAACCAACCAGGTGGTGACGGCAAAGGTCAACTTGTCCTGGAACAGCGAGAGCGCGGCACTGGCGGACTTCCGGACCCGTGCCCTCGAGGGTCTTGCCGCGATTCCCGGGGTTCGAACTGTCGGTGTGGTGGATCGTCTTCCGCTCGAGGGCGGGGCCCAATCGGGGCCGGTGCTGGTGAGCGGGAGAACCCTTTCCCCGGAGCTCCGGGTGAAGAGCGTGTCGCTCCGGGCGGTCAGTGCCGGGTATTTCGCGGTGATGGGGATTCCGATCGTCAACGGCCGGACTCTTGGGGATCGGGGTACGGCGGTCGTGAACCAACAGTTCGCGACGGCCTTTCTGGGTGAGCAGCCGTTGGGGCAGCGGGTTACCGTGGCCGGCGACAATGTGGTCGAGGTGGTCGGCGTCGTGCCCGGCGTCAGGCAATGGGCGACGGATGAGCAGATCATGCCCGAAGTCTTCATTCGAGCCGACCAGACCTATTGGCCGCTCTTGACGTTTGTCCTCAAAACCGATGCGCCGTTGTCCAGCATCGGCCCGGCCATTCGGGCTCGGATCACCGAGATCAATCCGACCCAAATTGTCGACGAGATCAAGACGATGGACCAGCAACTAGGTGCGGTGGCCCGGACGCCGCAGGTCCTGGCTTGGCTGTTGTCCGCCTTTGCCGTGGTCGCCTTGGCGCTGGTCGCGATCGGCCTCTACGGTGTTTTGAGCGGTTATGTCAACAATCGGATTGCGGAGATAGGGCTGCGGATTGCGCTGGGGGCGACGCCGCTCGGCCTGGTGGGCAGAATCACGGGACGGGGTCTCCGGCTGGCGGTGATTGGCGTCGTCGTGGGCGTCGCGGCATCGCTGCTATTCGGAGGAGCGCTTGCCAAGCTACCGGTGAGCCTTCGAACCAACGACCCGACCCTCTTGGCCGCGGTGGCGGTTTTGTTCCTGGTGATTGCCACGGTGGCGTGTTGGGTTCCAGCATGGCGGGCAGCCCGGGTGGATCCTGCTTCCGTCCTCCGCCACGACTAGGGTGCGGTCGTCACCCGCTGAGGAGTTTTTCGACCAGCGCCGCGCTGCGGTCGGCAGCGCCTAACTCGGCGGTTACCACGGCGAGGGCCCGGTGACCGGCGGATGTGGCCGCGACCGGGTCGACCCACTCGGCCCAGGTCCGAGCCAGGGCAGCCGCCGGGTCCGTCGTCGGGAGTGGGCGGGCTCCGCCTCCGTGGATCAGCAAGCCGGCTTCCCGACTCGACTGCCATCGTGGCCCGACCACGACAGGAACGCCGAGGGCGGCCGGCTCGAGGACCGAGTGAAGGCCTGCAGTCCCAAATCCGCCTCCAACGTAGGCACCTCGGGCTCCACCGTAAATCGTAGCGAGAGCCCCGACCCGGTCGACGACCACGATCGCCGGGATCTGGTCACCGAGCTCCGAGAGTCGGGCATGGGACCAACCGGCCTCGCGGACCCTGGTGGTGAGCTGCCCCACGTGATCCAACTCATGGGGCACCACGATGAGCCGAGCATCAGGTGCCTGCCCGCGGAGGAGTCTGAAGGCGGCAAGGACGGCCAATTCGTCAGCCGGCCAGGTCGAGCCCGCGACGAAGGTCGGGGCGCCAGCGGTTAGGCGGCGGAGGGGATCGTCTTCGCGAATGGAACGGGCCCGTTCGACGGCGCTATCGAATCGCGGATCGCCGGTGATCGTAATGGCGGAGGGCAATACGCCGAGGCCGGCCAACCTCACCGCATCGGGCTCAGCTATCGCTCCGACCAAGTGGAGGGACCGGTAGCCGGGCCGGGTGAGCCAGCGGGCAACTGGTTGGTCGCGCCGGGTCAGCGGGCTCACGGTGGCAGCGATCATGCCGAGTTTGACCCCGCGGGCGGCCGCCGTCGTGGCGAGCTCGGGCCAGAGATCGAGTTTGGTGAACACGAGCGCGGTTGGTGCCAGCGCATCCAATAGCTGGTCGACATTCGACCGGGTGTCGTAGGGCAGATAGCCGGATTCGTCTACCGGCTGCCTGGCGGCCAGCGACTCCGCGGAGGGGCTGAAGAACGTGTAGACGATTTGCCACGACGGGTTTCGAAGCCGGAGCCGGTCGAGCACGGCATTGGCCTGGAGCCCTTCGCCGACCGACGGGGCATGGACCCAGAGCAAAGGCCGGGATCGATCGCGGTGGTCTGCTGCCCAACGGCGCCACTGATCGAGGGCGGCCCGACGGGCCCGATCGCCCCGAGCCAGCTTCGAGGATGCTCCCGCGATCAATGGAATCAGCCCATCCGCCAGCCTCGCCAGGGCTCGATAGGCGGTCGATGTTCTCGGCACGAGGCAAACTTAGGGGGCTTGTGCTCGGCGGGCGAGTTTCCCAATTTACAGATGCCCCTACGGCAGGTTTGTTCAACCCCATCGCAAGGAGGTGATCCATTGTCTAGTGAGATACGTCGTTCGAGCTCGAGCAGGGCAAGCGGTCGCCAGGTGATCGCGTAGGCTTCTCGAGAATCCGTTTCGAACGTCAGGAGCCACACGGTCCCAGGCGCATCGTCTCGAGCTCGAAGGACTTTGGTTTGATCGCGCCGTCTACTCGAATGGGTAGGCGGCGCGACGTACTATCAGAGGTGCAATGCGACTCCGTCATCGATTGATCCCGCTCGCCCTGTTGCCGCTGCTGGCGGCAGGCCCTGACCCGTCGGCTAAGGTGTTGTTGGCGCTCGCGGTCATCTATGTCGCGGCGCTGCTGGTGGGCGAATTGGCCGTTCGCCTCGGCCAGCCGGCGGTCCTCGGGGACTTGCTGGCCGGCGTGGTGCTCGGCAATTTGTCGCTGCTCGGCGTTGACACGTTCCGGTTTATTCCCGACGACCCAGGGGTTGATTTGTTGGCCCGGATCGGCGTGCTGATCCTCTTGTTCGAGGTCGGGGTTGAGTCGACGGTGCGGCAAATGTTGTCGGTCGGTGCTCGGGCGCTCATCGTTGCGGTGCTCGGGGTGGCCACGCCGTTTGCTCTCGGATGGGCGGTCGGCGCCCTGTTCCTGCCGACGTCGGGGCCCTACGTCCATGCCTTCATCGGGGCGACCCTCTCCGCGACGAGCGTGGGGATCACGGCTCGCGTCCTCAAGGATCTTGGGAAATCAAAAACGCCGGAAGCTCGGATTATTCTCGGCGCCGCCGTGATCGACGATGTGTTGGGCCTGGTGATTTTGGCCGTGGTGAGCGGCGTGATCGTGGCCGCGAATGCCGGGACCGCCATGAGCTATGGCGCGATGGGAACGATTGTGGGCAAGTCGGTTGGGTTTCTCGTGGCGGCGGTGGCGATCGGGGTTTGGTTTGCGCCCCGGCTGGTGGCCTGGTCGGCCACCCTTCGCACCAAGGGTGCCGCGCTCGGGGTCAGTCTCGCGCTTTGTTTCATCACGGCCTTCTTGGCCTACGAGATTGGGTTAGCGGCAATCATCGGCGCCTTTGCGGCCGGCCTGGTCCTCGAGTCAGGCCACTACCGCACCTTCACCGACCGAGGCGATCATTCAATTGAAGATCTTCTGCACCCGCTGATCCAGGCCTTCGTCCCGATCTTCTTCGTTGTGATGGGGATGCGAACCGACCTTCGGGCCTTTGCGGACGGTGCCGTGTTAGGGCTAGCCGCCGTCCTGTCGGTCGTGGCACTGCTCAGCAAGCTGGTGTCCGGTCTGGGCGCCGGGGCTCTGGTGAATCGCTTGGCCGTCGGTGTCGGGATGGTGCCACGCGGAGAAGTCGGGCTG
>JAYVJS010000359.1:0-7161 GCA_043769075.1 Gemmatimonadota bacterium
ATGGCCCATGGGTGATCGGGGTGGCCAGAGATCTGACGGCGTCAATGTCAGTCGGCCCATAACCTCAACCCGATAATACCTTCGCTCATCAGGAAGATCGCGGTGCCGATACACGCGATGGACACGATGCGCGACCAGTTCCGCAGGACCGGGCCCACGGGCGTCGGCGCCGGGCGAACCAACCGAAAAGCCAGATAGGCGCTGAGCAGGGCAAACGCGAGCGTTCCCAGAAAGAGGGCCAATGTCGAGACCGAGATGCGTACCAGGTCGTCGATGACCTTCAGGTTCATGACTGTCAGGAGGAACCCGCCAAACAGGCTGATCGAGGCGAGCAACTGAGGCCAGACGTGATTGCCGGGAACCTGCTTCATCCGGCCCAACAGCCGGGCAACCAGCCACACGAGGCCGAACGGAACTGAACTGAGCATCAGCAGCAACGCGAGGCCCGCGGCCACGGGCTGAATCCACGCGCTGAGCGCGGAGATCTTGCGCATCTGGCCCTCGAAGCCGCTCTGCAGATAGGTGGTTCCCCGCTCGTCGGTCACCAGAAACAGCGTCGCAACGGGCTCTTCCTTGGTACGGAAAGCGTCCTCGCTGACGGGAATCAACTCGGTCTTCTCGCCGCCCAGCAGGGATTTGCGGAACAACCGACCGTCTTCCTCCCACACATGCCAAAGCCATGCGAACCGGTACAGGAAGTTCAGGAACTGGTTCCGCGGGGTCGCCAGCTGGTAGAACCCAGCCAGGCGGGCGAGCTGGGCGGGATTCAGGCGGATTGGAGGGGCCCTCGTGGCGACCCGGCCGGCCGCCAGGAACTCCCCGATCCGCTTGGCGATGGCCGGCAGCTGGCCGCTGATCATGTTGGTCGACACGAAGTACCCGACACCGAGCTCCGCCGAGTAGGCGTACGTCGAGATGAACCCGGTGGTCGTGCTGCCACCGTGGCCGTGAAACACCTGCCCCGCGACGATGGAAGCTTCGTTCCCCAGCCCATAACCGAAGTCGTGACCGGCTCGCGCGGCCAGCGTCGTGGTCGGCCGCTCCATCCTCGCGATGGTCTCGGGACGGAACCGGTACGTCTCGTCGAGTCGGCCGCGGTTGATCATCATGCGGAGGAATCGACTCATGTCCCGCGACGAGGTATTCAGCGCTCCTGACGGCCGGAACAGGATGTGGTCGTAGCGAATCTCGGTCTTTCCGTCGGCGGCGTAGCCTTTGGCGAGCAGGTCCGGGCTGGCCGGAAACCGGAAGGTGCTGTTGACCATGCCCAGGGGTTCCAGGACGTGCTCTTTCGCGTAGGTCTCGAACTTCTGGCCGGTCAACGTCTCCAGCCCGAGCGCCGCCATCGACGGGCCGGAGTTGGCGTATGACATATGGACCCCTGGCGGCCATCGGCTGATTCTCGAGTGGGGGTGGAAGGCCAGTCCCTGTTCCAGGGTCATATCGGGGTCGTCGTCTTTGCCCACCTCGACGAAGTGAATATCATCGAATCCGGTGGTGTGCTCCAGCAGCTGGGCCACGGTGACGGGATGGGTGCCCTCCCATCGATTGGTGAACGCGACACTCGGAACCAGCTCGCGAATCGGCGTGTCGAGATTCAGCCGGCCCTGCTCCACTAGTGTCAGGATTGCCAGCGCCGTGAACGACTTGGAGATCGAGCCCACCCGGAACAGGGTGCTGTCGGTGACGGGCACGGCGCGGGCCACGTCGGCTTTGCCCAAGCCGCCAGTCCAGATCACCTGGTCGGCCGTGACGAGCGCGATCGAAGCGCCCGGAACGTGGGCCTCGTCCAGCAGCGCCTGGATGTCCTTCTTCAGCTGATCGAGATCCGCCGGCGAGTACCGGCCGGATTGGCCGAGGGCTGACCACGGCGCGGCGACGAGCGCCAACAGTGCGATCGCGAGGATCCGAATCGTGGCCACGTTCATCTCCTGGGGTCCTGGTCCCATTACTCGGGCGGTGGTGACGAACGCTTAGGCGGGCCCGGCGCCTTTGGGAACCGCTCGGCGAACCACGCTGCTCACCGAGGGCCGCCACCAGTGATCCGATTGTAGCGGGCCAGGATCGCCCGCACCTGATCGTGGGGAATGGCCCAGGATCGCCGGAAGTCGGCCCCGTCCATGGTTTCGGCGGCCATCAAGGCGTTCAGGATCGCCTCTTCGGTCGCTTCCACCGTCGCCGTAAAGAGCGGGTCCATCAGGCCGGAGCTCAGTCGCTGCATCGTGGGGGCCGGCAGGGTCGACCGAGCGCTGTTGCCCCAGTCGATACCCCGATTGGCGGTCGAGAAGGCGATGAAGATGTCGCCCGACCCGTTGCCGTTGTTGGACCCCATCCGGCCCATGCCTAACGCCACGCGGCGGACCATCCGTTTGAGCTGATCAGGTGAAAGGGGAGCGTCGGTGGCCACCGCGATGATGATCGAACCCTGCTCCGGCTCCTCGGCGGGTTGATCCGAGGGCGCGGGAGCAGCGCCACAGACCGGAAGCGGCTTGCCGTCAAAGGCCACGACCGGCGGGTCGATCCGTTCGACCACGCAGGGATCGACGCCAGTCACTTCCCGCCCCACCGGGATTCCGGCAATCCGGAGTTGAGTCCGAGTCCCATAGTTGCATTGGACCAGCACCCCGACCGTAAACCCGCCGTCGGCGTTCAGAAGCCGCCGCGAGGCCGTTCCGGTCCCGCCCTTGAATCCATGGCAGTTCATTCCGGTTCCGCCGCCGACGTTCCCTTCGGTCACCGGGCCGCCCTTGGCGTTCTCGAGCGCCTGAAAGGCGTGCTCGGCCTTGACGTGAAGGCCTTTCATGTCGTTGAGCCCGCCGTCGGAGGTTTCCGCCACCACCGGATACCAGAAGGGTCCCGGCGCGTTGCGCTTGACCATCCAATCGACGACGGCGTCCCGGACCGTGCCGACGCTCAAGGTGTTGGTGATCATGATCGGGGTTTCGAGCACTCCGACTTCCTCGATCCAATGGGTTCCGGTCATGTCGCCGTTGCCGTTGCCGGCGTAGAACGCGGCGAAGACCGGCTCGAGGGTGGCTTTGCCGCGGGGCAGAATGGCGGTGACGCCGGTTCGGATCGGGCCCTGGCCGATGATTCGCTTGCCGGCGCCCTTAATCAGGGTGACGAAGCCGACTTCGACGCCGGCCACGTCGGTAATGGCGTTGTTGGAGCCGGGCGTGCCGTCGAGCGGAATCCCGAGATCACGAGCTCGGGCTTTCGATTGGCTCTGGGCCGTCGCGACGCCGGCGAGAGTAATCAGGGCGCCGAGCATCGTGGCGCAGGCTAGGGGTCGGGGCATCGGAGACCTCACTCGGGTTGCACGGTTGGATCGGGCCCACGCTCGACTCCTAAGAGTTGCGCTACGACCTCGCGGCTGGCGGGGGAGCTCCAGGGGTGCGCCCCGATGATCTTCTTCACCACCACGCCATTGCGATCGATCAGGAAGCTCTCTGGGAAACCGGTGGTCTGAAACAGCTTCTGGACTGAGCCGTCGCCGTCGTGCAGCATGTCGAAGGTGAGGCCGTATTTCTTCGCGAAGGACAGCACATCCTGAGGGTCGCCTTCATCCACACTAATGGCCGCGAGTTTGAATCCCTGGGGACCGAGCTCTTGGTGCAATCGCTGGAGCGACGGCATCTCCTCGCGACACGGCGGGCACCAAGTTGCCCAGAGATTCACCAGCACGACTTGGCCTTTGAAGGTGCCGGTCATCGAAACCGTGTCGCCGGTCGTGAGGCTCACCGCGACGAACGGCGGGGCCTCTTGACCGACTTCGATTGGGCGGGCAGGCGATCCAAATCGGACTAAGGCCCAGGTGGCACCAGCGAGCCCGATCCCGATCCCGATGACGGATCCCCACTGGCGGTTCATTGAGACACGTTCGAAAGGAGTCTCTCAACTATAGCTCATCGGCACCGCATGGCCAGGTCCGCTGCCGGTGCTAGATTCCCGGTCATGATCCAACGACTCCTTACCGCCGTTCTTGTGGTCGGCATGATGGCCGCCCGAACCCCAGCCTTCGCCCAAATGAGCGGGGCACCGGGCGCAGCCTTCGTGCGCGAGCGCTACCAAAAGCGGGAGGTGATGATCCCGATGCGCGACGGGGTCAAGCTCTTCACCGCGATCTATTCCCCGCGGGACCAGGTTCGTCCGTATCCGATTCTGATGACCCGGACGCCCTACAGCGCCGCGCCATACGGGCCGGACGCCTACCCGGGGTTTCTTGGGGCGGGCCCGGGCTTTGCCGGATTAGGGTATGCCTTCGTGACCCAGGACGTGCGGGGCCGCTATCGGTCCGAGGGGCATTTCGTTCACATGACGCCTCATAAGGCCGAGAAGCGCGGGCCGGCTGATGTCGATGAGAGCACTGATACCTATGACACGATTGATTGGCTGGTCAAGAACGTTGCCGGCAACAACGGCCGGGTCGGATTGTGGGGAATTTCGTACAGCGGCTTCTTCGCGGCCGCCGGGATGATCGATGCCCACCCTGCTCTCAAGGCGGTGTCGCCCCAGGCCCCGCAAACCGATTGGTTCTTGGGAGACGATACCCACCACAACGGGGCCTTTTTCCTGACCTCGACGTTCAATTTCATGGCCGCGTGCGGCCGAATCAGCACCAGCGGATCGATGTCCTGTGGGCCGGGCTTCGACTTCGGAACGACTGACGGCTATCAGTTCTTTCTCAACATGGGACCCCTTGCGAATGTCGAAACCAAGCACTTCAAGGGCCAGGTTCCCGGCTGGACGGAGATGATGGAGCATGGGACCTACGACTCGTTGTGGCAATCCCGAAACGTTCTCCCCCATGTCAAGAACATCACGCCGGCCGTGCTGACGGTCGGTGGGTGGTACGATGCCAACAACTTCTACGGGGCGATCCATCTCTTCGAAACCATCGACCGGCAGAGCCCCACGACCGACAACGCCATTGTCATCGGGCCCTGGACTCACGGCCAATGGGCCCGCGACACCGGTGCGGCGATCGGCCATCTCAGGTTCGGGGCCAATACAGGCACCGAGTTCCAGAAGACCATCCTGATCCCGTTCTTCGAGGCGCATCTCCGGGGCGACCCGCCCGCCAAACACCCCAAGGCGTACGTCTTCGAAACCGGCACCAACCGATGGCGCACCTTTGACACCTGGCCGCCCAAAGAAGGGCCGAGTCGCTCGATCTATCTGAGCGCCGGCCAGGCGTTGTCGTCTGCGCCCCCCAAAGCGGGCGTCGGCGCCGAGTTCGAAGAGTGGGTCAGCGATCCGGCCAAGCCGCTGCCGTTCGTGCCGGGTCCGAGTACCGACATGGATCCCGACTACATGGCCCAAGACCAGCGGTTCGGCGAAGGCCGGCCCGATGTGATCAGCTACCGAGGCGAGGTATTGACCGAGGACCTAACGATTGTGGGGCCGGTCCGTCCGACGCTGTTCGTGGCCACCACCGGTACCGACGGCGACTGGGTGGTCAAGTTGATCGATATCCATCCGGACGGGTTTCAGGAACTGATTCGGGGCGACGTGGTCCGGGCCAAGTTTCGGAATAGCTTTGAAAAGCCGGAGGCGCTGGTGCCGGGGCAGGTGACCCAACTCGACTTCGTCATGCCGGACGTGTTTCACACCTTTCGGCCGGGTCATCGGATGATGGTGCAGGTGCAGGGCAGTTGGTTTCCGCTCGTCGACCGCAATCCGCAGACCTTTGTTGATATCTACCGGGCCAAGGAATCCGATTTCCAGAAGGCAACCCAGCGGGTCTATCGGACCTCGACCCAGAGTTCCCGGATCGTGGTCAACGTGATGGCCTCGCGGCCGATTCCCTAGCGGCTCTTGCGCCGGCGAAACAGGAGGACTCGGAGTACCAGCACCAGGCCGATCAGGCCGGCGACGGCTCCCAGGCTATACCAAGTGTCTCGCCCGTTGACGTCAGGCCAGTTTCTGGTGCCCCGTTTGAGGTGGGCGAGCCGCGGCCGGGTCCGGTCGTACTCGATATCGACCACGTCATCGACGGCGAGTTTGGGCATGCTCCCGGCATCGATCGCATCAACTCCGACCACCGGCGCCCGGCCACCGGCCGGAGTGAATTGGGCCTCGACCAGTAGATAAGGTTGTTTAAGGGGCCAGCCCCGGGTGGGCTTCGTGCCTTGGTGGGCCGGATAGATTCCGCTGATCAGCCGAATCCGGGTGACCTTGGCCTGCGCCGAGACGACTGGTTGCGTCGGACCTGCGTCCGGCCGATACGGACGACCCTCCTGCCAGCAAGAGAATCCACCGACGCCGAGCAACAGGAGGGCCACCGGTTTCCGGACCGCCCCGCTGGCCCCCTTGCCGCCATACAGAAACAGCCCTCCGAAGGTCGCCGCGACGCCAAGGATAAGAAGGAGCAGGCCGGATTCAATCAGGATGTTGAGCCAATGCGAACTGGTCATCGCCTCGAGGCGGGCCAAACTCGGCCGCCAGCCCGGTGATCGGACCGGAACCGAATCACCAACCGCGAGGCCGTCATAGAGCCGCTGGTCGGTGCGGAGGTTGGTCGTTTCGCCGGCGGCCGCACCGCGGTGTTTGATCGTGATCGAGTAGTTCTTGAGGAAGGAACCGTTCGACATCAACGTCGTCCACTCGGTCTTGCCGACCACCGCCGCGTTGGCCCGGACGCCGTAGCGGTTGAGCGCCCAGTTGCCGGCGACAACGGCCCCGATCAGTCCGAAGAGTGGAAACACGACGGCGAGCCACTTGGCTCGTTTGCCGCCGAGCCAGCTGCCGAGCTTGAGCAGCCCGCCGACCAGAACCACGCCGGCAACGAGCAGTACGAGTGAATCGAAGAATTGGCCCACCAAGCGCTCCGCTCAAGTTGAAAATGGCGCGCCGTAAGATAGTGTATCTTTCGGCCCATTCCATCGGGAGATCTTGTGGCTTTCATTCGATACGTCCCCGCTGCCGACCTCGCCCCGGCCGACCGGGTGGCCGATCCCGACCACATCATCCAAGTTCACTCCGTCCATCCGGCCGTGATGCGCCATCATGTCGGCCTGTACCTCGAGTTGATGCATCGGCCGGGGCCTTTGAGCCGGCGAGAACGAGAGATCCTGGCCGTTAGGGTATCGGGGCTCAACGACTGTCCCTATTGAATTCACCACCACGGAGCGGGTCTCCGTCGGATTTGCGAGGCTGATG
>JAYVJS010000360.1:0-3686 GCA_043769075.1 Gemmatimonadota bacterium
CTGCTCGCGTTTGCGCATCCCGATGACGAATCGTTTCTGGCCGCCGGATTTGCGATCCAGGCCCGCGATCGGGGTGATCGAGTGGTCCTCTATTGCGCCACCCGGGGCGAGGCGGCGCGAGGCGTGGGTCCGACGCAGGCCGATCGGCGGCGGTTGGCTCGGAAGCGGGCGGCCGAATTGGCACTCGCGGCAAAGGAACTCGGGATCGCGCGGGTCGTTCTGGACCGGTTTGAGGATGGCGGACTCAACGAGTTACCGGGGATTCGCCTGGTCGAGCGGCTGGTTCGGGTCATTCGAAAGGAACGGCCGGAGGTGGTGGTGACATTCGCGCCCGACGGCGGCAACGGTCATCCCGATCACATGGCCATCAGCCGGGCCGTCAGCACCGCGCTACCCCTGGCCGCCGACGTTAGGTTCGGCCGGCCGCTCGGCCGGCCTCACCGGGTGGCCACGTTGCTGTGGACGGCTCCGGTCATGCCTTGGCTCCTCCGGGGCAGCGCCAAGTCGTTGTCGAAGGTTGCGGGGGTCGATCTTCTGGTGATGCTGACTCCCGCGGCCCGGACCCGAAAGGCTCGGGCGCTCGGGCATCATCGATCGCAGTGGGCCCCGATCGAGCGAGTTTTTGGCGGCGTGCCGCCGCGGCTCAACACGATCCGGGCCGAGGCATTTCAGGTTGCGATCGGACCCGCCGGACCCCGCCAAATCTGAGCCGACCACACCCCACCTGCTGTAGTCCGACCACGACATTGCGGTGTCAGTCCAGCTTCTTTTTGAGCTTCGACAGTTGCCGATCGTCAAGCTTCTATTCGCCGGCCCGTCTCATTCTCTGACACCAGTTGATTCGTCAGTCAATATCGTAACCAATTTCTAGCCAACGAGTTAACGAGGCTGGTACGAATACCTGCATCCGGATCATTGCCGATTGTGGGGGATCCGGCACTCGGCTTGCCCATCAGAGCGCCGAGCAGTCGTGTTGGACCACCCGGCCGAAACGGCCGATGACCGAGAGAGAGATTCCGATGCTGCGCCTCCACCGTTCTGTGTTTGCCGCCGTCCTGATCCTCGCCGGATGTGGCGAGGCGATTGGACCAGATGCTGTACCGGAGCCAGATCCAGCCCCCTCACTGGCACCGAGCCTGGCGACTTCTGGGGGAACGTTCGACATGACGGCGTTCGAGCAGGAGTTGGCGAAGTACGCCAGCGCGGCTGGCCTGATGACCTGCAAACCCCAACCGGCCTTATCGGTCAGCCAGGTGGTTGGGTCCGCCGGCGGGGTGATTCAAATCGGAAAACACAAGTTGGAGATCCCGAAGGGAGCGCTCAGGAAAAGCGTCACCATCACGGCGGTGGCCGTTGCCGACAGTTTCAATTCGATCCGCTTTGGACCCGAGGGCCTCAAGTTCACTAAAACGGCATCGCTCACGTTGGACTACGCCAACTGCTGGATCCCGGCACTCCTTTCAGCCGCATACGTCGCGTTCGTGGACGAAAACAAGAATATCCTCGAGAGGACGACCTCGGTCGATTACCGAAACCTCTTTATCGTAGTGGGCGAGATCAAACACTTCTCGCGGTACGCGGTAGCCTGGTAGTTGAGCCGAATCATGGACGCCTCTATTGAGCACGACGAAGACTCGGTTGCTCGGCTGGCCCGGGCCAGTCTGGAAGCCGGCCGGCGCCAGGAGCTGGCGGGTCGGACGGACGCCGCCGAGGTGGCCTACGAGGCCGGCTGGCGCTACGGCGCGGCCGCCGGAGATCTCCAGGTCGAGTCGGAGTCGCTCCGCCGGCTGGCGGTGATCCGGCATCATCAACACCGGCACTTCGACGCCATCTCGATGGCGCAGCAGAGCCTCGCCGCCGCGGTAGGCGCCCGAGTGCCCGAATTGTGCGCGGAAGCGATGAATGCGATCGCGGGAATTCACATCGACCGGGGCGAGCTGGCCGATGCGCGACGGGTTTTGGGTGAGGCCTTGTTGCCGGCTGCGGGACTGGCCCCGGTGCTCGGCAAGATCGAGCAGAATCTCGGCATCGTGGCCAACATTCAGGGAAATCTCGAGGCGGCCGACGAACATTTTGACCGGGCCCTCGCGGCCTTCGGCGCCGTGGGCGATGATCGGGGCCGGGCGGTGGTCTACTGCAATCTGGGGCTGGTTGCCATCGAGCGGCGATTGTGGGCTGAAGCCGAGGGCTTTCTCGACAAGGGGCTAACCCTGGCCGCCGGGGCCAACGATCTGCGGCTGATCGGCATTTGTCACCTCAACCGGGCCGAGGTTCTGCTGGGTCAGGGGCGATACGAGGCGGCTCGCGAAGCCGTGGATTTGGCGCGGACCTTCTTTCATCGGATCGGCTCCCTGGCTGAAGAGGCCGACGCCTACCACCTTTCGGGCAGGGTCTATCGGGCCACAGGTCGGCGCGATATGGCGGAGACCATGCTCAAGACCGCGATCGAGCTAGCCCAGCGGAGCGGGGCGGTCCGCTGCGAAGCGGAGAGCTGCCGGGATTTGGCTGAGTGGATCGGCGAAGCGGGTCGGGTCGACGACCGGGATCGCTATTTGGCACGGGCGCGGGCGCTGTTTGCCCGGCTGACGGCGCCGATTCCGCTGGCCCAGGTTGAAGCGCGGATCGCCGAACTCGAGGCGGCCTAAGGAACCCGGGTCCGAAACTGCACGACATTCCCTTCGGGATCGACGCCGTCAACGGCCCGGAAGCCCCTGGCTTCCCATTCTTTGGATGGCGGGCCGAGTCGGCCGCCTAACGCGAGCGCGGCGATCCGGCTCGCGGCCAGGCTCGGCACGGGGAAGAACAACTTGATCGAGCTATCCTCCCGGGCCTCGGGTGGCACGGCGATCTCGAAACCGTCGGCGATGTGTTTCGGGAGTCCGTGAATCACCAGCTGGGCCTCGGCGGACTCAAGTACCACCAGTCCTGGTTCGGTGTCGGTGGCCACCATCGAGAGCAGCTCCCGGTAGAAGGTTGCGACCTGGGCGACGTCCTTCGCGAAAATCACGGCACCGGTTCGTACGGCATGTGGCATCGAACCCTACTTTCTGTGTCTCGCAACGTGGTCGCGGGCGCTCACCGTGCGCTGGCGCGATTCTCCCGGAGGCGCGTCGTCACTATCCGGCCGATCAAGGCGTAAGGGATTGGTTCGCTCAGCGGGAACTGCAAGTTGCCTTTGGGGCCGGCGTATTTGGCCACTACGCTCTTTAGAGCCGGATCGTGGACCGGTGGAAAGACGCCAATGTGCTTCTTGAAGGCCGCGAAGTAGATCAGGATCCCATTGTCGAAGTACGCAGGCATCCGGTAGCTGATGGCTTCCCGTGCCGCCGGGGCCGCCTTCTTGACCGCGGCCCGGATCTTCGTTAGGACCGCCTGCAGATCCGGCGGAAAGCCCTTGATGTAGCCTTCAACGGTTGTCGGGCTTGGTTGATCGGTCGCCCCGCGCGACCCTGTCAAGCGTCGGCCGATCCGGCTAGGGCGTCGGATCTCGCCGTCCCATGTTGGCAAGTGCGAAGGAATACACATCGGCTCGTTCTTCGATCGTCTTCGAAATCGGTTTGCCAAATCCATGGCCGGCTTTGGTCTCGATCCGAATGTAGGCCGGTCGCCGCCAAGCCGTCGCCGCCTGGAGCGCCGCGGCGAACTTGAACGAATGACCCGGCACCACCCGGTCGTCGTGGTCGGCG
>JAYVJS010000361.1:0-8083 GCA_043769075.1 Gemmatimonadota bacterium
AAGGTCACCATCAAGCTCGAGCGGCCGGCCGACATGAACGGGAGCGTCACCCCCGTCGTCGGCATCAGGCCGACGTTGACCGCCACGTGCATCAGGGCCGTGAGCCCGATCGACGCGGTCAAGCCGGTGGCCAGATACTGGCCGAACGGGTCCGGCGCGGTCCGGGCGATCCGAAGCCCGAGCCAACAAAACATCGAGAACAGGCCGAGCACGAAGAGCACCCCGAGAAAACCCCACTCCTCCCCAACGGTCGCGAACAAGAAGTCATTGCCGGCGTAGGGGAGGTAGTCGAGCTTCAGTTGGCCCTTCCCAAACCCGGCGCCGAGGAACCGGCCCGAGGCAAAGCCTTTGGTGGCTTGTTCGAGCTGATAGCTCGTGCCGGTGGCACAATCGGTCGCCAGGCCGAGCCAACACTTGGCCCTCGTGAACCGATAAGGCTTGGCCATGATGGCCCCGACCGCCAGGAAGACGACGACGACGCCGACCAGCAGAAACTGCCCGATCCGCGCTCCAGCGGTAAACAGGACCACCCCGCTCAACAGGCCAATAATGAGCGCGATCGAGAGGTTGGGCTCGACCAGCACGAGCCCCGCGACAACCCCGGTGACGAGCAAGACCGGGAGCACCCCCTTCTTGAAATCGCGAATCGTTTCCCCCTTCTTCGCCGCGATCGTGGCCGCCCAGACCACGATCGAAAATCTGGCCAATTCGGACGGCTGGAACCCGACCCCGGCGATCTTGATCCACCGCCGTGAGCCGTTGATCACTCCGGCGCCAGGCAGGAGGAGCACCACCAGGCCCACGATCGTGAGGCCGAGCAACCACCATGCGGCCCGATTCCATTTGCGGTAGTCGATTTGGGCCGCGACGAGCAGCACGACGCCGCCGGCCGCAGCCGCGGACAGTTGCTTCAAAACCTCGCCAAACGCGCCCGCCTTGAAGGTGGCTGCGGAATAGACGCTGACGAGGCCGAAGACGGTGAGGACCGCTGCGAGGACCACCAGCAGGCGGGTCTCCCAGCGGTGATCACCCGGGTGGTCAAACGACGGTGGGGTCAGATCGCCTCCACGAGAGCCCGGAACCGGGCCCCCCGTTGCTCATAGTTGAGAAACATGTCGTAGCTCGAGCAGGCCGGTGAGAGCAACACGGCGTCGCCTTCCTTCGCTTTTCGCCCGGCCAGCCGGACGGCCTCGTCAAATGTCGCGGCCTCCTCGATTTCAGCAGCCGATCCGAGGTCCTGGACGATGAGTGGGCGGGCTTCCCCGAAGGCAATAATGGCCCGACATCCTGTGAGCCGAGGGGTCAGCCTTCCGTACGGTTCGCCTTTGTGGCGCCCCCCGAGCAGCAGTACGAACGGGCGCTCCATCGCCGCGAGGGCCACCTCAGTCGACGAAATGTTGGTGGCTTTGGAGTCGTTGATCCACAACACGCCGTTCACTTCCCGGATGAGCTCCAAACGATGGGCGAGCCGAGGGGCGGTGGCGAGGCCTCGGGCAATGGCGGCCATCGAGACGCCTAACGCATGGGCAGCTAGCCCGGCCGCCAGGGCGTTGGCGACGTTGTGATCGCCCAGAAGTGGCAGGCGGGATCGCGGAATGAGGTCGACATCACCGAGCATGAGTTGATCGAGGTCCCGACGGTACCAGCCGTCGTTTCGAGTGGTGGTCGAAAACTGGCGCCGCCGGCCGTCCGGCGTGCCGACCCAGGTGGTCGACACCGGATCATCAACGTTGGTAATCCACCATGATTCATGATTGGCATTGGCGAATAGCCGCATCTTGTCGCCGTAGTAGTCGTCCACCGTTCGGTAGCGATCGAGATGGTCGGGCGCCAGATTGGTCAGCACCCCGACGGTCGGCCGCACGGTCGGCATGTCATGGAGCTGGAAACTCGACAACTCAACCGCAAGGACGGCCGGTCGGTCGGCGGAGAGGGCAATTTCACTGATCGGAGTTCCGATGTTGCCCACCGCCCGAGACTTGATCCCCCCATTCGCCAGGAGGTGCGCCACCAACGCCGTCGTGGTGGTCTTCCCGTTCGTTCCGGTCACCGCGACGAACCGAACCCCGGGGCCTAAGGCGCGGAGCCCGAGCTCGGCTTCGGCCAGCACCGGAATGCCAGCGTCGCGCGCCGCCATGACCGGCGGCGCCTCGGGGGGCACCCCGGGCGAGAGCACCACCGCGCTGGCCCGGCGGATCCGTTCCAAATCATGGCCACCGACGTCAGCGACCGCGCCGAGACTACGCAAAGCCGCCGCCGTGGCCTCGAGGCTTGGGCCGACGCCGCCGTCAGAGGCGTACACCGGGACCCGGTCACGACAAAGGAGTCGGGTGGCCGCCGCCCCGCTTCGGCCCAACCCGACTACCGCGACTTCGCCCTGAAACTCCGGTCCCTCCACTAAACCTCCCTACCTCAGTTTGAGCGTCGCAAACGCGCCCAGCGCGAAGAGGAGCCCGACAATCCAAAACCGGACCACCACCTGGGTTTCCGGCCAACCCTTCTTTTCGAAATGATGGTGCAGCGGGGCCATCCGAAACACTCGGTGCGCATCCGCGTACTCCCGGCCTCGGGCCCGTTTGTGCCACTTATAGACGCCAATCTGCAGAATCACCGACACCTGCTCGGCCACGAAAACCCCGCCAATAATGAGGAGCAGGAACTCCGCCCGGAGCAGAATCGCGACCGTCCCCAAGCCCCCGCCGATCGCCAGAGCGCCCGTGTCGCCCATCATGACCTGGGCGGGGTGAGCGTTGAACCAGAGAAATCCGATCGACCCGCCCATCAGGGCCGCGCAAAAGACCGTCAGCTCACCCGCACCGGGCAGGTAGTAGAAATTCAGGTATGACGTCATGTCGACGCGACCGAAGATATAGGCAAAGAGGGCGAACGCTCCGGCGGCGATCGCAGTCAATCCGATGGCCAAGCCGTCCAAGCCATCGGTCATGTTCACGGCGTTGCTGGTGCCCGTCACCACGAACGTCACGAACCCGACATAGACCAGCGGCACAAACAGCACCACGGTGTATTTGACGAATGGTAGGACCGTGGCGGTCGCCGGCAGGATCGTTTCCGGAACCAGCGGTTGGAGCCACAGGTAGAGACCCAGCGCCAGGCCGAAACTGCATTGGCCGATCAACTTCCACCGGGCCACCAAACCCCGGGGTTTCCCCTGAACGACTTTCAGGTAATCGTCGACGAACCCGATGGCCCCCGTCCAGAGCGTCGCGATCATTGCGACCAGGACGAAACGGTTGGTTAGCGGGGCCCACAGCAGCGTCGGCACAATCGTGGCCAACAGGATGATGAGGCCCCCCATCGTTGGGGTGCCCCGTTTGACGTCGTGGCTGGCCAACAAACCGGTCCGGACCACCTGGCCGACCTTCAGCTCGGTCAATCTGGCAATGATCTTTGGGCCAAAATAGAATGCCATCAGGAGGGCCGTGATGACCGCCCCAGCCGCCCGAAAGCTGATGTAGTTGAAGAGATTGAAGAGGATGTGACCGCGACCCAAGGGGGCCAGCAAGTGATAGAGCATCGACTCAATTCGATTTGGCGGTTTGACCGACTAGCTCGGAAATCATTCTCTCCAACCGGACGCCCCGCGATCCTTTCAGCACCACCAACTCATCCCCTCGGAGACGCCCGGCGACCGTGGACGCGATGGCCACCGGATCCTCGCCAACGATCAACCGTTCGCCAAACTGGGCCCGATGGCGTTCGAACGCTGGGCCAAATTCCCCGACGGCCACCATCACATCGGGATCGAGTCGGGCCAACTCGCCCGCAATCGCGAGATGGAACTCCGCCGATCCGGCGCCGAGCTCTCGCATCGTGCCCGCGACGAAAATGAGCCGCCGCCCGAGGCGAAGGGTCGAAACCACGTCAATCAGGGCCCGGAACGAGGCCGGGTTTGCGTTGTAGGAGTCGTTCAGTATCGTCAGTCGGTCATACTGGGCCACTTCGCCACGGCCAGCGGGAAGAGTAAACGATTCGAGGGCCTGCGCCACCTGAAGCGGGGCGAGACCCAGCGTCTCGGCCACCGCCCAGACGAGCATCGCGTTCTTGGCCTGGTGCAAGCCCAGCTGGGCGACGACGAAACTCACCCCGGCCACCGTCACCCGAGGCCGGCCGGTTGGTTCCAGGGTTACCTGTTGCGGCATGACATCGGCGTCCGCCAATCCTGCCGTCACCACCCGGCGAGCGACCATCCTGGCACCCGCGGCCAAGGCGGGGTCGTCGACCCCGACGAACGCCACGGCCACGCCCCGCACCAGTTCCAGCTTTTCGGCCATCACCCCGGCCGCCGACCCAAAACCATCCAGGTGCGAGGGAGCGACGTTGGTGATGATGGCAACACTCGGTTCGATGATCTCTCGGTACCTGGCGATCTCACCGGGGATGCTGGCCCCGGCCTCCACCACCAGTGCTTCGGTGTCGTCCGGGCATTCGAGAATGGTCTGCGGCACCCCGACCAAGTTGTTCAAGTTGATGCGGGTGGCGTGGACTCGGTACCGAGTGGCCAATACGGCGGCCAGCATCTCTTTGGTGGCGGTCTTGCCATTGCTACCGGTCACCGCGACGACCGGACCGGGGAGCCGGCGGCGTCGAAACCGGGCCAGCCACCCGTACGCCAGGAGGGTGTCCTCCACCTCGTAGAAAGCGAGACCCGCAACCGGGGCCGTTCCCCGCCTAACCACCGCCCCGGTGGCCCCCGCCTCGCGGGCGGCCGCCAAGAAGGCATGGCCGTCGAACCGTTCTCCCTTGAGGGCCACAAACAACGAATCGAGGCCGACCGCACGGGTATCGGTGACGACCCCGGAGTACTGGACATCGGCGTTGCCCACGCCGAGGCCGAGCGCCGCGCGAACCTCGGCGTCAGTCCACTTCATGATCGTCCACTGAGCATATCGGCGACGATGGCTCGTTCGTCGAATGGCAAGTATTGGGTCCCGACCACCTGGTAGGTTTCGTGACCCTTGCCAGCCAATACGAGGGTGTCGCCCGGTTGGGCCTCGCCTAACGCCCAGCGGATCGCTTCACGACGATCGATGATCCGCGTGACCGCGGCGCCGGCTGGAATCCCGGCCACGATATCGTCGATGATCCGGCCTGGATCCTCGGTCCGGGGGTTGTCGGACGTGACGATGGTAAGGTCACCGAGCGTCGCGGCGATCCGCCCCATGATCGGACGCTTGCCGACATCACGGTCGCCACCGCAGCCGAATAGCACAATGAGGCGGCCGCGAGTCACCGGGCGGAGGGTCTCGAGCACCCGCTGAAGGGCATCGGGCTTGTGGGCGTAGTCTCGGAGCACGACACACGGCTGCTCCACGAGTCTCTCCATCCGACCCGGCACCTGAGGCGCTCGTTCGAGGGCGGCGGCGACGGCCGCCAGCTCCACTCCCATTCCCAGGGCAACGGTTGCGGCGGCCAGGGCGTTCGAGATGTTGAACTCGCCTGGCAGCGGCAGTTCGACCGCCGCTGTTCCAAACCGGCCGGTCAAGGTGAATCGACTGGAGATCGGGCCCAGGTGGACGGCCTCTGCCCGCACCGAACGGCCCGGCGCCATCCCGAATGTGAGCACGTTCGGGCGTCCTTCGAGGCCTGCCCACGCCGGATCGTCGCCATTGACCGCGGCGACGCCGCTCGGCGCGAGATAGTCGAACAGTTTCAATTTGGCGAGGCGGTACCCGTCCATGGTGAGGTGGTAGTCGAGGTGCTCCCGAGACAGATTGGTGAACACCGCCCCGTCGAAGGTCAGGCCATCAAGGCGCCCCTGGTCGAGGCTATGGGACGAGGTCTCCATCACGGCCCGGGTGACTCCGGCCGCCACCATCCCCGCGAGCGTCGCCTGGAGGTCGACCGGCCCTGGTGTGGTAAGCGACCCCGCGGTTGAGGGAATTGATCGGCCGGCGCCGTCGAACGCTCCGAGGGTGCCGATACTTCCCGCGGTTCCCCGGTCGTTCAGAAGGTGGCTGACCAGCAGCGTCGTTGTGGTCTTGCCGCTGGTGCCCGTCACGCCAACCAAGGACAGATGGCGGCCCGGATCGCCGTACCAGGCTCGCGCCAAGGCGATGGCCGCTCGCCGCCCGTCGGTCACCACGATTTCCGGCCCGCCGGTGTCGGTCGCTCGCTCGACCACCACGGCCGCCGCCCCGGCCGCGACAGCACCGGACACAAACCGATGGCCGTCCGCCTGGGATCCCCGCACCGCCACAAAGAGCGAGCCGGGAACCACCGAGCGGCTATCGGTGGTGATTCCGGCGAAGGGTGGCAAAGGATCAGAGGCCTGTACGACGAGATCTTCGGCCCGGAGGGCCGCGAGTAACGATTGGGAATCTGGCCGAGGCATCGTCACGAAGAACCCTTGCTCGATCCGATGATCGTGATGGTCTTGCCTGCCGCCAACGAATCGCCGGCCGCAGGCGAGGTCCGCACCACAGCCCCGGCCCCTTCAAGACGGATCCGAAATCCCCGGCGATGGAGGGTCGCGGCTGAGGCTCGCATCGACTGCCCGACGACATCCGGCACTTCGACCATCGGAATCGGGGCCGGTCGGAGCCGCCCGAGTGGGACCGTAACCCAGCGGGCCTCGTCGGCCGGCGGGTTGCCCAAGACGGGAGCCGCGGGCGGGCGCGGTGAGCAGGCTTCGGCGAGCATGCCGCGATCGATCGTGGTCCGTTGCGCCGCGAGGGCTTGGCGAAGCATACTCGCCACAACAGGCGCGGCCACCGCGCCGCCGGAATATGCCCCTTTCGGATCTTCGATTCGCACCACGAACACGAGCTGCGGGTCTCGGGCCGGGTACATCCCAGCGAATGAGGCGGCATGCTTGTTCGTGTAGTGTCGGTTCTCAATCAGCTTTGCCGTGCCGGTCTTGCCTAACACGCTGCCCTTGACCTGGGAACGCCGGCCGGTACCCGAATCGCCGGCTGATAGGGCCAGAAACCGGCGGAGCTTAGCCGCCACCTCAGCCGAGACCGTCCGACGAACGAGAATCGGTTGGTGCCGATAGACGACCTCGCCCTCGGGGTTGCGGATTTCTCGGACAATCGACGGGGCGAGGAGCCGGCCGCCGTTTGCCAACGCACCGTAGGCCGCGGCCAACTGGACCGGCGTGACCATCACCGCATAGCCCATTGCGGCACTCGCGCCGGTTTGCCCGGGCCGCCAGGTGTCCGGTCGGGGCAAGATCCCCGGCTCCTCGAAGGGAAACTCGACTCCGCTTGGCGACCCTAAGCCGAAATTCCGAAGGGCCTCAAAATGCTCGATCGGCGAAAGCCTCGTTGAGAACTGGGCCATCGCGACGTTACTAGAGACTTGAATCGCCCGAGCCAGTGTAATCGGTCCCTTTTGGGGATGATCGTCTACGATCGGCTTGCTCCGGCCCGGCATGTTCCACCGCCCGTCATGCGGCGGCACGGCGTCCCCGTCCGCCACCCGGCCGAGGGCAAGCAGGCCGGCCGCCGTCAGGGGTTTGGCGGTCGAGCCCGGCTCAAAGGCACTCGTGAAGTACGACGCGCTCGCCATCTGTTCCCCGTTGGCGTCCACCTCCCGGGATGCCGCAGCCAGGATCTCTCCGGTGCGGGGGTCGAGGAAAATGACGTCGCCCCGTTTTGGCTTGAAGGCTTCGAATGCGGCAGCCAGGCCTCCCTCGGCGATTTCCTGAAGCTCTTTGTCGATCGTCAAGACGACGTCATGGCCGCGAGTCGGGACCCGAACGACGCGCTCGGGAGACTCGTAGGTCCGACCGCGGGCATCTTTGAGCAACACCGTTTCGCCGGGCACCCCGCGGAGCAGCGAGTCGAGAAACCGCTCAAGCCCGGTCGCGCCCGAGGCGCTGTCGGCCGTCAACGAGCCGATCAGGGGCCGCGCCAGCGGGCCGGAGGGATACTCACGGCGGTAGATCGGGGCGAGGTAGACGCCCCCAATTTCCCGAAGGCGCCGGACTTGTCCTGCGGTAAAGGGCCCATGGGCGTAGAACGGATCATTGGTCCGAAGGGCCGCCCGTAACCGGTCGACCTTGGTTCCAATGTCGGCCTGAAACAGCCGAAGTAATGCCGGCTTGTTCTTCACCTGTTCC
>JAYVJS010000362.1:0-15611 GCA_043769075.1 Gemmatimonadota bacterium
CCCAGTAGGTGGGCCTCGATGGCGAACCGGGTCAACCCGGCCGCGCTGGCAATGCCGAGTTTTCGGCCGAGGCTTTCCCGGTAGGACTCCACCGTCCGAACCCCCACGCCGAGGTCGGTGGCGACCTCCTTGTTGGTCTTCCCGCTCGCCACCCCGATCAAAACGTCCCGCTCCCGACGAGTCAGCAGCTCAAGCCGATGGGCACCCGCAGCCGCCAGGATCGGCGCCGCGGATTCCGTTCGAGCAGGTTCGATCCGCTCGAAGTGGGTTTGGCCCCGAGCAACCGTTGCCACCGCTTCGCGCAGCTGGCCCGGTAACGAATCCTTGGGGAGGTAGCCGTGGGCCCCGGCCCGGACGCTCTCCAGGATGTATTCAGAGTGGCGATGGACGCTGAGCATTAGAATCCGGACTGCGGGGGCTTGATGGCGAATCAAACCAGCTACCTCGATGCCGTTCTGACCCGGAAGATTGATGTCGAGCACAACCACATCGGGGTTGAGCTGGACAGCGAGTTCGATCCCCGCTTCGCCGCTCCCTGCTTCCCCGACCACGTCGAAGGCGGGTGGTCCGAGTACTTGCCGAAGACCCTCCCGGATCAGCGGATGGTCGTCGACCAAGAGCACCCGGATGGCAGCGACAGTCATCGCACCTCCGGTAGCTCGATCGCGAGGGATAGCCCCGAGGGCGACCGAGGCGAGAGTAGAACGCGACCCCCAAGGAGCTCGATCCGCTCCTGCATTCCGAACAAGCCGGAGCGCCCCGGGCGTCCGCCCGGCCGGTTGAAGTCGGCCGGCGGCATCCCTACCCCATCATCGTCAATCGTGAGACAGATCGCACCTTCGCGGCGGACGAGGCGGACCTGCACCGTGGCCGCCTGAGCATGCCGAGCCACGTTGGCTAGGCCCTCCTGGACCGCCCGAAACATCGCCAATTCCGCGGCGGGGCCGACTGGCGGAGACGGGCCCTCTTCAATCTGCATGTCGACCGCGACACCGCTCCATTCCTGGAAATCCGCGACCAGCGCTCGAAGAGCCGGCACAAGGCCGAGGTCATCAAGCAAGGCCGGACGAAGGTCCTCCGCCACGTTCCGGATACTTCGGCTTCCCATATCGACCAGCTCCAACAACCGGTCAAACCGCGGCGCCAACGGATCCGGCACGACCTCACGAAGTGTGCCCAGTTGCAATTTGAGCGCGGAGAACACCTGCGCCGTTTCGTCATGGAGCTCTCGGCCGAGCCGCCGCCGCTGCTCTTCGTGTTGTTGGATCATCCGAACCGAGAGCCGCTCGAGGTCGACTCGACGCTGCTCCAACGCCCGGCTCAGGTCGGCCTTGTGAAGGGCGGCTCCAATCTGGGCGCCCACGGCGGCCAAGATACTCTGGTCGAGCACCGCGAACGCGGCCGCCACGTCGCCGGCGACGACCAGCGCCATCGGCGAGCCGCCGACGATGCCTAACGGAATGCCGCCAAGAAACGCGGGCGCCGCCGGATCCGCGGCGGGCCGACCGTCGAGAACCGAACTGCCGCTTCGGAACACCGAAGCGGCCACCGTTGCCACTCGAGAGGGGAGTTGATCCCCCCAACCCTCTGCGACCCCGGAACCACGGACGAAGTCCGGACCGGTCGACCCCGAGCGCAACACCCCAGCCCCGCGGACACCCCGGAGGCCCAAGGGGCGCTGAAGCAGAGTCTCCAGAGTCTCGGAGGAACCAGGACCGAGGTCGGCCGACAAGGCGGTCAACGTTTTGAGACCCTCCTGAAATTCCTCGAGGACCAACATCAGGATTCCAATCCCGGTGGCCAACACGAACAGCGCGTCGACAAAGTAGCCCCAGGGGTTCCAGGCGCCCCGGGCTCTGAGAAAGGGATAGTCGAGATGGTGGAGTGCCCAAAGGCCCAGGGTCACCGCCAGAAAAAGGGCGGCGGACGACCCCGTCCCGGCCCGATATCGCCAAAAAATCCAGCCGGTCCAGATCGTGGTGATACTTAGGAACACGACCGTTGTGCCGGCCGCCAGCCCAAAGTTGTCGAGTCCGAAGATCGCGACATATGCCCAAACGACTGGAAACAAGAGGAGCCAGAGATACTGGGCCCTCCAGGGTAGCTGGCGCTCGAAGACGAGGGCGGCGTAGAGCAAGGCCAGTGCTGTCCACCCGGTAACGACCTGGTGGGCATACAAGAATCCCCAGGTCGCGGTGAGCAGGAACGAAACGATGGCGCCGAGCCCGATGCCATACAACCCAAACGCCACTGCCCACCAGAGAAAGTGGTCCTTCCGATACCGCCGGTACAGGAAGCCAAACAGCAACGCCAGGCCGAAGGTGATCGTGGCCTGAAACAGCGCGGCGGCGGCCTCGGCCGTGGTAAAAACCTGCATCGTAGGTCGAAGATAATCCGGCCTCCCCTGGCGGTGCCGCGACGATCACGCCTGGTACCGGGTTTCTCGACCGGGTCCGGCAAAGAAAACACCCCAGGATGCCGGGGAGGCAGCCTGGGGCGTCGCCGCGTATTGGTACGGGCGAGGTTTGGGGCGGACTATGGGAGAAGGACGGCGTCGATCACGTGGATCACGCCGTTGGAAGCCTTGATGTCGGTCGCCGTCACGTGAGCATTGCCAACCATGACCTTGCCGTCCATCACCATGATCGAAACGCTCTTGCCGTTGACCGTCTTGGCCGACTTGAGCTTGACGACCTGGTCCGACCCAACCGCGCCGCTGACCACGTGATAGGTCAGGATCGATGCGAGCTTGGCCTTGTCCTTGAGCAGCGCCTCGACTGTTCCGGCCGGCAACTTCGCAAACGCTTCGTCCGTCGGAGCGAACACCGTGAACGGACCGGCACCCTTCAAGGTCTCGACCAAGCCGGCTGCTTGAATCGCGGCAACCAGCGTCTTGAACTTTCCCGCGCCAATCGCCACATCGACAATCGTGTTCGATGGCGCAGCCGCCGCTTGGGCCATGGCCGTGGCCGGCGCTGCAACCAAACTCAAACCAACCAACAATCTGCCAATCATCTTAACCTCCATTTTACTGTTTATGTTCTGTCTCGTACCGTACCAGTACAATAAGGCAATGTCCGGCGTATGTCAAGGTACAGTACCAGCGAATTGCTTGACATACTACGGACAGTGGCTACTTTCCGAACATGACTCTAAGTCACGATAGCCCCGTCTATACCGTCCGCATCGTTCTCCGCCGAACCGGTCTCACCGCCGAGCTCCTTCGGGCGTGGGAACGCCGGTACGAGGTGGTCGCCCCGGGCCGGACCCCAGGCGGGCAACGTCTGTACTCCGAATCAGACGTCGAACGGCTGCTTCTTCTCAAGCGCGCCACCATGTACGGCCACTCGATCGGACGGGTCGCCCAACTCAGCAACGAAGAGGTTGCCGGGCTACTCGACACGGTGCCCCGCCCACCCGAGACGACTACCGCCGAACCGGTGTCGGGCTACGCGGATTCGGTCCGACGACGCTGTCTGGAGGCGGTGGGGTGGATGGATGGCGCCGCACTCGACGCGCAGCTCCGACAAGCAGCCATTCGCCTGGGCCCGGTGCAATTCGCCGAGCAGGTCGTGGTTCCGTTCGTCCGAGACATCGGAGAGATGTGGCACGAGGGGAAAATCCGGATCGTGCAGGAACACTTGGCGACGGCCACCATTCGCCAGGTGATGAGCAACTTGCTGGCCTTTACGGTCGCGCCGGCCTCTGCTCCGATCTTCGTCGCGGCAACGACCTCAGGACAGCACCATGAAATCGGGGCGCTCCTCGCCGCAGCCATTGCCGCCGGCGAAGGATGGAAAGCCGTCTATCTCGGCGCCGACCTTCCGGGTGAAGAGATCGCCGCCGCCGCCGAGCGACTTCGGGCCCGGGCTGTCGGGGTGAGTATCCTGTTCCCGGCTGACGATCCCGCCATCGCGCCTGACCTCCGGGCATTGAGCCAAGCCCTCGGGTCCCGGATCCCGGTCTTCGTCGGGGGTGAAGGTGCCCGCCACCACAAAGTTCTGTTGGACCAACTCCAGCTGCGGGGGGTCGAATCCCTCACCGATCTCCGGACCGAACTCGAGCGGGTTTCCGGGGGCCGGCCCGAAACTTCGTGAGGACCTGCCGGCCCCGGGCCGGGTCAATCACCTCAACATCAACTCGCCGAACCCCGCTCGGCAGCCCGAAGTGAATCGGGCCGATGCTCTGGGCGTCGTAGCCCGAGCCGGCATCAACCCATCGAGTCCCTAACAAACGATGAGTGCCCGGCACGAAGAACCGAATCTCTGATCCGGGCGAGCCGGCCATGACCAGTGACACGGAACGACTGGAGGCCGGCGCGGTCAGTTGATTGCCTAACACGAGGTGCATCCCCTCGGGCGATGCCCCCGCGAGGGCCAGATCGAGATCACCATCGAGATCAACATCCACCCATAGAGCCCCATGGTCGGCGGCCAAGGCCAGGATATTGGGCGGCGTCACGTCTTCGAACCGGTCGCCGCGATTCACAAACAAATAATCTCGGTAGCTTGTCCCGCCGGTTACAGTTCCATTGACGTAGAGATCAAGACGGCCATCGTTGTTGAAATCGGCGAGGGCGCAGGTGTCGTACCGGCCTTCGATCGCCACACCCCACGCCGACGATTGGTCTTCGAACCGCCCCGTGCCGCGGTTGAGGAACAAGCCGAGTGGTCCGTAGTTGGCCGTGACAAGATCGAGATGGCCGTCGCCGTCGACATCACCGACACAAGGGCGGACCGTTCCATTGGCCGGATTGGCCGGCGGCCGGCCGCCCCACGCCAGTCCAGCCGGAGCCGCCACATCGGTAAATTGACCGCCGTTGTTCTGCCACAAACCGTTGGCGTCGCCATCCATGTTGGCTTGGTAGAGATCGAGATCCCCGTCCTCGTCGTAGTCGAACCAAACCCCGCCGACGCTCTTTCGCGGATCGGCCAGTCCGACCTCCGAGCCGACGTCATGAAACCGGCCGACGTCATTGCGGAACAGCATGTTCGGCCGATCACGGAAGGCCACGTAGAGGTCCAGATCGCCGTCTCCGTCCGGATCGACCCACACCGGCTGTCGGACCGCCCCCGAGTCGACCAACAGGCCGGCGGCCGCCGTCACATCAACGAAGCGCCCGCCGTCGTTGCGATAGAGCCGAAGCACTGACCCGGGCCCCGGAGTAAAGCCAACCAAGAGATCCGGATCACCATCGGCATCGATGTCACCCCACGCGGCCGCCCGAGTGGCCCGCGCGTCAGCGACACCAACGGCACCGGCCACGTCGTGGAAGCGCCCGGCCTCGTTGCGATAGAGACGATTGGGGAGGCCATTAAAGCCGACAAACAGATCGGCGTCGCCGTCGCCGTCGAAGTCACTGAAGGCGTTGACGAACGCCCCGCCGGCCCGAAACGTCTCGGGCTGGATCGGTTCGAATGAGGGGGAAAGTGGTTGCAGGCCAAGCAAACAGGCTTGCAGCAGGTGCCGGAGACGCATCAAAGGCCGATCATCAGGGGATGCCCGAAGATAATTCGACCCCGCGAGCGGCCTAAGGAATGACGTTATCGTCCCCTTGCTTGGTTCCGACCCACGACACTTTGTAGCTGCACGCCGGCCCGGCTGCGGGGGTTGCTTGCACGGTGATGTCGGCCGTGAGACCTCGGATAGCAAACTGGCCGGTCATCGAGATCACATAGGTGGTCCCCGAGATCAGCAACGTCTTTGGGCCGGCAGAAAACTGCCCCGTGTTGGCGATCTGGCCGTCGTACCGGGTTCCGGCGTGGGTCAGGGCCACCGTGCCGCTGCCGGCGGTGTGCTCGACGACGGTCGGGTTGTTCTCGACTGTCACACCCGTGCAGGTGTTCTGGCCCGGGACCAGCGCCACCACGGTAGGATAGGTGCCGGCCACCGCCAGGAGGTCCGACGGCGGATCAATAGTGGTTGTCGAGCATCCGAACAGCGCGAGGACGAGACCGAGCGCTCGCAGGGGCGGGAACATGGTTACCATGATTGCTCCTTGGAAGATCCAGGTAAAGTGACGAAAGCGGACGTCCGGGATGTTCGAGGACTGTGAGAAGGTTCCCAATCCCGAGCGATCGATTTGCCCTTCCAGCCGTTTGAGGGTTGCTTTGGGCGGAAGATGCCCAACACCGCGTCATGACACGCTGGCCTCGCCGCCGCGACCGATGGGAATCGGCTATCCTCGGGGGAACGGTCATCGCCGTTGCGGTGACGATCCTACTTGCTCTGAGCGCCATCCGGACCCGCCGACAGGTGCACCAAGCCGCCCTCGCGAGTCTCACCAACTACCTCGCCATTGCTCTTGATCGTTACGCCAACGGCATCGAAACCGCGATGCGGCAGAGCTTCTTCCCGATCATGCCGCCGCCGGACTACCTCGGCTCGCCTGACCGACGAGATCCGTTACCGATCGCCGACATGGTCACCATGATCGAGCGACTCCGTCACGACCCGTGCCGCTGCACCGTCGATCCGAGGCCAAGCGAGTTCTTTCGGCTGGCGCTGACGACCGGGACCGACTTGGCCGCCGACAGTACTGGGCGGCCCCTCGATCGGGTCGACCCGCCGATCGCCCAGGCGATTCGGGAGCAAGCCGATAGCCTTCGGATCGCGGGGTATCGGTTCGGGGTCGTTCATACCGCCTCAAGCCGCGGCGAAGGGTTGGTGTTTTTTTCCGCCCGCACCGATTCGGTGTCAGGTCGGCGGTTCGCCTATGGGTTCGCAGTTCCCGTCGATCAGATCGGGCCCAGTGTTTTCGCCCCAACCTTCGCCACCACGCGGCTGGTGCCCCGCCACCTGCTTGGTTCGATTCCTCGCAACGCGGGGTTCGTCGCGCTCGAGGTCGCGACCGCCGCCGGGCGGATCGTGTACTCGAGCGGACCGGACTTCCCGGATGGGCCGCGCGACGCTCTCACTCTCCCGACCCTACGGGGTGGGGTCATCATCCAAGCCCGGTTGAACCCGAAACTGAAGGACCTCCTCATTCCCGGTGGGGTACCGCCGGCGATCCCACTCTGGGAGCTCGGCTTGATGGGACTCGCCCTGGCACTTTGGATCACCATCGCCGTTCTCGCCCTTCGCGCTGCCGATCTGGCGCGGCTTCGGACGGATTTCGCCTCCAGCGTTACCCATGAGTTGCGGACCCCATTGACCCAGATCCGCCTCGCAGCCGAGACGATCCTGCTCGGACGGGCCCGCGACGAGGCCGGTGAGCGACGAGCCCTGACCAGCATCGTCGACGAGACCGGAAGACTCCAGCAGCTGATCAACAACGTATTGCACTATAGCCGGGCCGAGCGTCGGGTCACGACCGTTAACGCGCGCCGTCTCGAGCTTGAGCCATTTGTGACGGATCTCGTCGGTGCCTTTGCGCCCATCATCGCCGATCACCACATGACAACCCGAGTCAGCGTGCCTCCGGGGCTGTCGGTCATGGCGGACCCAGATGCTGTCCGGCAGATTCTCCTCAACCTGCTCGACAACGCCGCCCGGTACGGCCCCGACGAACAAACGATCGGCGTCAGCGCAACGGCGGCGGGGGAATTCGTTGAAGTCGCCGTCGAGGACGAAGGACCGGGGATTGCCGTGGCTGATCGCGAACGGGCCTGGCGGCCATTCGTGCGCCTCGGTCAGGCCAACGGTTCCGTAACCGGGAGCGGGCTGGGCCTGGCGGTGGCCCGTGAGCTCGTCGATGCCCACAAGGGTCGATGGCGGATCGAAGGCCGCGCTGGAGGCGGAACCCGGGTCGTCGTGTCGTTCCCAGCCGGAGCGACGCAATGACTCGGATCCTGATCGTCGAGGATCACCAAGCCATCGCGGCCGGTCTGAAGGACAATCTCGAGATCGAGGGCCATGAGGTCAGGATCGCCGCTGACGGGATGGCCGGTATCCAACTCGCGCTCGGATGGGAGCCGAACCTGGTGGTGCTCGACCTGATGCTGCCAAAACGAGACGGCTTCGAAGTCTTGGCCGCGATCCGAGGCCGCGGGGCCGAAATGCCGGTCATGGTGCTCTCGGCCCGTGGTAGCGAGGGTGAAAAGGTCCGAGCCCTCAAGGCCGGGGCCGACGACTATGTGGTCAAGCCGTTCGGTTTGCTCGAAGTGCTGGCCCGGGTCCAGGCCTTGCTCCGAAGACCCTCAAGCGGGGCCGGCGTCGACGGCCGGCCCGAGCAGTATCAGCTCGACCAGGTCATCATCGACGTGGCGACCCGCACGGTCAGTCGCGCCGGTAGCATCATCCCACTCCGACCGAAGGAAATCGACCTGTTGATAGCGCTCTGTCGGGCCCGCGGGGCGGTCGTTTCCCGGAGCGACCTGCTCAACCGAGTTTGGGGGTATGACCCTGCGGTGGTGACCCGCACGGTCGACACCCATATTGCCGCCCTCCGCCAGCGGCTGGAGTCCGATCCCGAAAACCCCCGCCTCATCTTGACCGTCTGGAAGGCCGGGTATCGGATCCCGGTGCCCCCGTTGGCGTAGGGCGCGGCCCAAATAAATCCTCCGCTAGACGGTGGCCACCGCCACGTCCACCAATTCGTCAAGCGGTGCCAGGGCGCTGACGAGCCCGGCGGCAAGAGCCTCTGTGGCGGGAATTCGCCGGGCGGTGAGTAACCATTCCATCGCCCGACCGGCGCCGACCATCCGGGGGAGAAAATGAAAGGTTCCGTTGGTCTGGAGCATCCCCCGGCTCGCTTCGGCGAAGTAGAAGTAGGCCGCCGGCGTCGCGATTCGCATCCGGCAGGCCAACGGGAGCTCGGCGCCTAGACCGACCGCGGGCCCATTGATCGCGGCCAGGACCGGTTTGGGAAACGACAGGAGCTTTCGGGTCAGATCCTGGAGCCGAACCAAATCCCGCCGAGCCCCTCGAACCGAAAAACCGGCAGCTGCTCCGTGGTCCATTTCCGCGAGGTCTTCGCCGGCACAGAACGCTCGCCCCCGGCCCGTCATCACCACCGCCCGGACCGTCGAATCTTGTGCAAGCTGATCGAGCGCTTCGTGCAGCATCTGAAACGTCCGCAGCCGAAAGGCGTTGAGACGATCGGGCCGTTCAAACCAAACAATGGCCACGTCGCCGCGACCCTCGATCCGGATGTCCTCCCACTCGCCCGCCATGGTCATGAGCCCGGCAGGGTCGACATCAGGAGCGCCAGCAGGTTACCACCCATGATTCGGCGGACATCGTCGTCGCTGAATCCCCGACGTAGCAGCGCATCAGTAACCAGCACCATCCGTGAGACGTCAAATCCGGTCGTGGTCGACCCGTCAAAGTCAGACCCCAAGCCGACACGGTCGGTCCCGGCAATGTCCACGGCATGGCGAATCGCCGCCGCGATCGTATCGGGCGTAAGACCGCAGACCGCGGCCTCCCAGAAACCGATACCGATGACGCCGCCGGTCGCCGCAATCCGCCGAATCTGGTCGTCCGACAGATTCCTGGGCCGGGAACAGGTGCCTAACACGCCGGTGTGCGAAACCACCACGGGCCTGGTTGCCATTGCCAGCACGTCGTCGATCGTCGCCGGCGACGCGTGGGCCAGATCCACGATGACCCGGTGTTGTTCCATCCAACGCACGGCCTCACGCCCGAAGGCCGTCAGGCCACCACGAACCACCCCGGCCGACGACCCACCCAGTTCATTGTCGAAGAAGTGGGTGATTCCCATCATCCGAAACCCCGCCCGATACAGCCGTTCGAGATTCTCGACCTTGCCCTCGGCGGCATGAAGTCCTTCGATTGACAGCAGGATACCGACCCGGTTCGGTTCGTTGGCCCGGGAAGCCAGCAGGCCCGCCAGATCAACGCTCGAACGGATGGCGACCAGTCGCCCGTTTGAAGCGGCCACCGCCCGGTCTAGCTTGGCCGCATGAAACAGCGACCGCTCGGTCCGGCTTCGCCAGGTGGCCCACGGCCACCGGGAAACCACCGCCAGGAGCTGGATCTGATCGGTAGTACTGTCGTTCTTGACGTAGTTGATCCCGCGAGGCGTCTTGGTCACCGAAGACAGCACCTGCAGGGCCATCCCGCCTTCTTGCATCCGCGGCAAATCCTCGTGACCGGATCGTCCTCGAGCCAGAAGGCTTCGCGGCCAGAGCAAGAGGTCGCCGTGCATGTCCGCAACGGCCAACGTCGCATGAAGCCGGGTTGCCGCCGGTGACGGCTCCGTTGCGGCGATCGGCGCGACGAGGTTCATTCGTCGGTCGACCATTGGAGCCGCCAGATAGAACAGTCCAAAAAGCCCGAGGAAGAGGGCCAACGCGGCAACCCGGCGAAACACTAGGGGACCATCGGCTTTACGTACTTCTCCCACCAGCCGAGGTATCGGGTCATGATCTCAACTCGCTGGCTCGGCGCGCTCGGTCCATGGAACATTCCGGGGAATACCACCAGCTTGGTGTCGATGCCGTTGGACTTGAGCGCCTGATACATCTGTTCGGACCCAATGATCGGGACATTAAAGTCCTTTTCTCCGCCCATGAACATCGTCGGCGTGGTAATCTTGTCAGCCTTGAAGAAGGGATACGAAACCTTCATCCAGTTCTCCGGGTTCTTCCAGGGCACCCCGAGTTCCTGCTCGTATTGATAGATGTACTGATCGCTCCCGTACATCGACAACTGGAGGGCACTGCCGGCGCCCGACACGCCGGCCTTGAACCGTGTATCGGAGGCAATCGTGTAATCGGTCAAGATCCCGCCATAGCTCCAACCACCGAGAACCATCCGGCTCGGATCGGCGATGCCCTGGGAGACCACTTCGTCGACGGCGCCAAGCAAGTCCATGACTTCCTTGTTGCCCCAATCGGCGAAAATCGCCCGGCTGAAGGTCTCTCCCCGCCCTGAACTACCCCGGTAGTTGGGGGCCAACACGGCATAGCCCTTCGCGGCAAAGGCTCGGCGCATGAAATCGAAGTCATACCCGTCTTGGCCGAACGGGCCACCGTGGATGTGGAGCGCGAGGGGAACCTTCTGACCGGCCCGGTAGCCAGGTGGCAGGTACAACATGCTCCCGACCACGGTACCATCTTTGCTTTTCGACTCGAGCCCCCGGGCTTCGCCGAGGTCAATGGCGGCCATTAGCGAATCGTTGTGCCGAGTGAGCCGGCGAAAGGCCCCGTTTTCGAACGCCGAGATTTCGTTGGGCTCCGTTGGAGTACTGATGACCACGGCGACCTTTCCGCCGGCCACGGACAGCGCCCCAACCCCGCTTTGACCCTTGCTCAATCGCTCGATCGCACCGGTGGCCACGGCAATCCTCGCCAACGGTCCGGTGCGGTCGTCGTCATAGGTGAAGTAGATGAAGCGTCCGTCGGTGGACCAGACCGGGTCTCCGGCGTTCCGGTCGAGGGCCTCCGTCAACACCCGCGGCTCCCCGCCTCCGGCGGGAATGATGGCCACCCTCGGGTTTCCGTATGCCCAGTACTTCGGATCGCCCCCACGCAGATAGGCGATCCACTTTCCATCGGGGCTGTAGCTGGCCGCGCCCCGCCCTCCGTCGTTGCCAATGTAGGTGGTGAGCTGCTTCGGCTCGGCACCAATTCGGGCCTCGATCGAATAGAGATCGGCGTTGTCATTCCGGTCGCTGCCGGCCGCTCGCTTGCTGGAGAACACCAGCTCCCTGCCGTCTGGCGACCAACTACTTGGAGTCGTCGAAATCTCCCCGAGTCAGTTGCTCGATTTTCCGGGTAGAGAGATCAAACAGATACAGGTGGTTCCGCCGAGGCCCGACGTACCCGACGTAGTCGCGTTTGAAGTCCCAGCGGTTGATTTCGATCGGCTTCGGCGCCCGTTTGTCGGTTGACTTCGTGGTGTCGGGATCGGGGTCCTGGACAACGAAGGCTAGTCGCTTGCCATCCGGCGCCCACTCGTAGTCGTCGATGCCGCTCTTGATATCGGTGACTTTGATGGCTTCCCCACCAACCCGTTCAAGCAACCAAAGCTGAGCACCCTTGTCGCTGTCGCCCCGGCTGCTGAGGAAACCCAGGTATCGATTGTCGGGGCTCCACTTGGGGTTCGACTCGCCATCCGGCGACGAGGTGAGTTGTACCGTACGGGTGCCATCCCAGCTGACCATGTGCACGTCTGAGTTACGCTTGTCCTTGACCGAGTCGGCGGTCGACATGGTATACGCCACCCACTGCCCGTCCGGCGAGACCAACGGACCGCCGACCTCTTTCATGCGATACAGGTCGGCCATTTCCAGCCGCCGCTTCGGAGCCGCCTGAGCCGTGAGGATCGCGGGAGCGAGGAACAGGAGGGGTAAGAGTTTCATATGCGATTAGCCTTGAGTTCACGAAGAGGGTAGAAAGTTCCCCGCCATTGGATCCCACCGGAGACCAGGTTGACCACCATAGTCCGCCACAGAATGTACACAAATAGCAACACGACGACCGGATAGATCAAGGCGACGACAGGCCGGCTCTTGATCGAGCGTGCCAACGCGGCAAAGACCACCAGACTCAAACCCACTTGCGCGGCGAACAGCAGTTGGGTCATGCCGGTGGTGAACCCGAGCGCCACGATCGGGACGACGCCCGCCACCAGTTGAAGCAAGCCGCCGGCCAGCGACAACGCGACGCTGTACTCGACACCGGCAAACATGTTCTTTTCGAACGCTGGGATCATTTCACCAAGCGAGTGATACCACTCGACACTCAACAGGCCCGTGCCGCTCAACGCATCCTGACGAAACCCGGCTCGTTTGAGGATCTTGCCGAGCTTGAGATCATCATCCGGCCGGAGCCGGATCGAACGGTGGCCGTCGACCGCTTGGTAGGCCGAACGACGAACCAGGTTAAAGGCCCCCACGCCGACATGGAACCAACTCTTGGGGTCCCGCGCCTTCCACGGCTTCGCGAAAAGGAGAAAGGACCACAAGAAGAAGACCCCAAATCCCTCGAGCAGTAGGCCGGGCAGGACCAGGGTAGGCGCAATCGCGAGATGATCAATGCCCCGCTCGCCACAGAATCGGATCGCTCGGCTGAAGCTTGATGGATGCATGTGCACGTCGGCGTCGGTGAAAAGAATCCACTGACCGGTGGCCGTGGCGGCGCCGACGTGCAACGCATGGTTCTTGCCGAGCCACCCCGGCGGAAGGTCAGTGATGTGAATGACCCTAAGCCGGGAGTCCGACGCCGCCATCCGATCGAGAATCGGCCCGGTTTGATCCGTGGACCGGTCATCCACCACCACCACCTCGAAATCGGGGTAGTCCTGGGCCAAGAGCGTCTGGAGGGCCGTCGCGATGTTCCGCTCCTCGTCTCGGGCTGCAACCACCACCGACAGCCGCGGCGCTGATCCGGGTGCACCGGGCGGTGCGTCGACCAGCCGACCAATCCGGGCGTTGCCGACCAGAGCCTCAAAGGTGATCAGTACCGTTAGGCCGAGAACGACGATGGCGAACCAGAACATCACGGCGCGAAGATCTTACCCGGGTTCATCAACCCCTCTGGGTCGAGAGCCTGTTTGATCTGGCGCATGACGGCGACGCCCTCACCATGCTCTTTGAGGAGTGAGGCTTGTTTGCCGAGGCCAATGCCGTGCTCTCCGGTGCAGGTGCCGCCCATCGCGATTGCCCGGTTCACCATCCGGTCGTTGAGGCGCCGGGCTTCGTCCGCCTCGGCGGGCATGGCGGGGTCGATCAGGTAGCCGACATGAAAATTGCCGTCGCCGACATGTCCGAGGATCGCACCAATTAGGGGCGAACCTTCGACGTCCTTCTTGGTCTCGAGGATGCACTCCGCCAGACGGGAAATCGGCACACAAACGTCGGTGATCAGCGGCCGCGCCCCGGGCCGGAGGGCCATGCCCGCAAAATATGCCTCGTGGCGGGCTTTCCAGAGTTTGGCCCGGGCTCCCTCGTCGGTGGCCCACTGGAAGTCTGAGCCGCCATTCGAGGCGGCGATCTCTTTGACCGTTTCGGCGTCCTCCGCCACGCTTTGGTCCGAGCCCCCGTGGAACTCGAAGAAAAGAGTCGGGGCCACCTGATAGGACAACCCTGAATACTTGTTAATGGCGGCCATATAGGCCTCATCGACCAATTCGACCCGGGCCACCGGAATACCAAGTTGAATAATGGAGATCACACTGGTAACGGCGCCGGCCAGGTCCTCGAACGGACAGACCGCGGCGGCGATCGCGGCTGGGATTCCATGAAGGCGGAGCGTCACCTCGGTGATGAGACCCAGGGTGCCTTCGGCTCCGACAAACAACCGAGTCAAGTCATATCCCGCCGAGGATTTGCGTGCCCGCCCGCCGGTGTGGATGACCCGCCCATCGGCCAAGACCACGGTCAGCCCAAGAACGTTCTCCCGCATCGTCCCGTACCTGACCGCGGTCGTCCCCGAGGCTCGGGTTGACGCCATGCCACCGAGCGTCGCATCGGCCCCCGGGTCGATAAAGAACGCGAGCCCGGTCCCTTTGAGTTCTTCGTTCAGCTGCTTTCGGGTGACGCCGGCCTCCACCGTCACGTCAAGATCGTCGACCGAGAGGCGGACAACCTTGTTCATCTGGGAAAGGTCGACGGTAATCCCGCCCCGAACCGCCGATACGTTGCCTTCAAGCGACGTTCCGGCGCCCCATGGCACCATCGGCACCCGATGCCGGTGGCAGAGCGCCGCCACCTGACTGACTTCCTCCGTGGTTTGGGGGAAGACCACTCCGTCCGGCGGGTACACCCCTGGAAAGGCCTCGCCCTGGCCGTGATGTTCTCGAATCGCCTCGGCGGTTGTGAACCGGTCGCCGAGTAAGGCATCGAGTGACTGCTCGAGCTCATGCGGCAGCTGCATCTAATGCTCCGCGACCGAGACTTCAATATGCGACGGATATCGAGCCGATCGGAAGACCCGTTGAGTCGCGGACCGGTAATCCGTGTCTTTCGCCTCGAAGATGTTCGGCACGAAAGTCTGGGGGTTCCGATCGATCAGCGGAAACCAGGTGCTCTGAACTTGCACCATGATCCGGTGACCCTTGAGGAAGGTATAGTCGGCCGCGTGGAGGTCGATCGGGTATTGATTGACTTTATTGGCCACCAGGGGTGCTGGCTTCTCGAAACTCTTGAGGAAACGGCCCCGAACCACGTCACCGACAACCATGAGCTGATAGCCGCCCATTTTGGGATCGCTGGGATAGTCGTCCGGGTACACGTCGATCAACTTGACCACCCAGTCGGCATCGGTCCCGGTGGTCGAGGCAAACAACGTCGCGGCGATGGAGCCGGAGATCGTGACGGGCTGATCGAGCGCGGGGGTCTCGAAACTGAGGACGTCGGGCCGAAGATGGCTGTGTCGTTGGTCGTCGACCTGCCACAACGGCCAGGTCGACCTCACCTTGCTCCCGTAGAGCGGGGCGATCGGGCGGGCCCGGTACGGGACCGGGCGGGCCGGATCGGATACGTAGCTATCGACACCGGCCGATCCGGCGGGACGGCTCCAGTTCAATGAGCCGTTGGCCCCAAAGAAGAGTTGCCGTTTCGTCACCCCGGTCTTCGGAGGCCAGCTGTCGTGGCGCTGCCATTGGTTGGTGCCCGGCCTGAACGTCAGGGCCTCGGGCAGATTCAGTTTGCCCTCGTCCTTGAGCCAATAAGCAAACCAAGGGGCTTCGACCGAATCACGAAA